>CAZJCX010000042.1:305-19315 GCA_964544425.1 uncultured Verrucomicrobiota bacterium | reverse complement strand
TTCGCACTCTGGCGGCAACCCGTCGATCGGCCAGCTCAGGCGGCTCAACGTCGATTACACCAACAAAAAGTGGAACATCCATTCCACGTATGGCTTCACAGGGCAAGTCTTTGATCCTTCAGTCGCACCCAGTGGTGCCTCACTGCTGCGCAATGACGCTAATGCACCTGCCGAACAGTATGAGCTATTCAAGAGAAACGGAAAAACCTACATCGCGAGTTGTACGACCCCGAACATGGCCGTCTTGGATTCGGTGACGTGGAAACTACGACCAGTTTCCGCTTCGCTGTTTGCAAATCTTTCGTGGCACTATTGGCGCGATGGAAACGGAGATGGATTGTTCCAGTCGGCTGAAAAATTGACGGGAGCAAATTTTGATACAGCCGGGCAGATCATTAGTCACATTGACAACTTAGGCAACGAGTATTACATGCGGGCAGTCGGTTCAACGGTAGAGATGAGAGCCAGACGGGTTACTGCTTGGAACGGGGATGTGCCTGTTCACGAGACAGGTTCTGGCACTTGGGTGGCGACGCTCCCGCCGAGGGCTGCAGTGCAACGGCAGTACGGCGGTTTTGATCCTCGTTACTCAGCGGTCTACCGCCGGGAACCAGAATCGGGAGCATTGTACGTCGGAATGAATGCTCAGTACGTCAGCGCCAACTGCACGAACACCAGCTATTGCCCTGCTACGATGCGGCAATATCGGGCGGCCGACCCCTTCTTGATTAAGTTTGATAGCCTCGGCAATGAACTATGGCAGGTCAGCAAGCCTGGACTGTATGTTGGCCCCGGCGGCTTTGATACTCGCACGATCATTTTCCGCCGCTTTGCCGGATTTGTAAATGGTTGCGCCGTCTTGAGTGATTTTCAGGACGAATATTTTTCTGCAAATTTTTATGGACCCGGCCGCAGTCGCGGCATTCATTATGTGTGGGATCCGGACGGACTTTGGGTGGGAGAGTTGATGCAGACTATCTCCAATACACACTCAAATTCATTTCGAGATTACAACGGAGGGGCCGAAGGATGCCAATCCGTCATCGTAAAGGATCCGGTGACGGGTAAAGTCTATTTCTACATGACTTGGACGAATGACACTCGTGTTTACGAAATAACTGGCTGGGACAACTGGTACCGGCACTGTGGCGCGGTTGTGCCTGCTAACCTCGTGACGATCGAGTCGGATGGCAATGCCAGTCTCCTCAAGTCGTCGCATTATTACTACGTCCAGAAAGCGGGCGGCACGCCGGTTCCCGTTGGGGACGACTGCACACCTTGGCCGGTGAGCGAGGTCGGCTGGAAAATAATCGCGGCCGAGTGGATGGGTGGTCACTACCAGATCGTCTGGTACAACACCCTGACCCAGCAGTACCGGGTCTCTGATGTGGATCAAGATGGCTTTCGGTACGCTGACCGTGATTCCACCGGCTGGGTACCGGAGATGGAATATAGTTTCTCCCAAGATCTGAACCTCGACAACTATTACCCCCTCGAAGCGCAGGGCAACGCCACGCTGTTCATGTCCAACGGCGTCTATGCCGTGGCAGGCAATTGCAGTCCGCTGATCAAACCGCGCGGATCGGCGGGTCAACTGTTGACTCCCACGGCCTTGCCCGGCTGGAAAATGATTGGCGCCGAATCGCTCGGTTCCCGCGGCTATGAGCTTGTTTGGAGAAGCACGGCCGGGGCTTACGCCAGTTGGACCGTGAGCACCAACGGGACCTACATCTCCGCCTTCAATCCGAACTCACCGCAAGTGATCGCTCTTGAATCGCGGTTCATGCAGGACCTCGACGGCAATGGCGTATTCCCAATCGTTCGCGGAACTGACAGCACAGTCTGGGTGACGAACCAGACCTACGCGATCCAGCGGGGGTCTGGCCCGATTGTCGGGATCGGCTGGACGCATCCGTTCTATTATTGGGACTTATATGGCGTTGCGTCGCTGGGCAGCGCCGGTTACGAACTCTTGTTCAGCACCTACCGCTGGCCCGGTGGGACTTGGTCGGCGCACATCACCACGAATGGCGGCTGGGTAGCGAGCCTTGACCCCTCGTTTTATTTTGATGCCGGCCAGGCCAACAACACGGAACTCCGATTTGGAGTGGATTTCAATGGAGACAATATCCTCAATCTTGATGGCGCCGGCAACGCAGGCATGTGGGACTTCTATTGCCAGTATGGAACCCAGACAAGAACCGGCGTCTGGGCGGTGGTAAGTTCCAACAGCGTGCCCGTGTCCGCGCCCGATGGAATTTCACAGGCGATCTCGGCGGAAGCCGTCGGCTCCGGTCTCGAAGTGATCTGGAGAAGCGCCACGAACAGCTTTACCTCGTGGACACTCAATAGCGCGGGCGCGTTGCTGAGCAACAGCAATCTGACCGCCACGCAGGTCATCGCCAAGGAAGGCTCGGCCCTCCTGGACCTCAACCGCGACGGCACCTACCCGACGCTCAGCAACAACACGACGACCGTGTGGGTGACCAACTTCACGTATGGCGTCAAAGCCATCGGAACCCCGATCGTTCAACTCAAGAATGCGGGCACCGTCGTCTCCGCGCCGTATGGCTCACTCAAAATCTCCGGAGCCAGACAAGTGGCGGGGGGCGGCTACCAGATTTACTGGTGGAACGTGCACAGCAACGCGTTCTCAGGCTGGTACACTGATGCGAATGGTAACTACACATCCAGTTGGACTCCGCCCCCCTACGGTTCACCCGAGCTCGAAACCATGTTCGGCCAAGATTACAACTGGAATGGAATCATCGGCCAATAGTTGGGTCGGTCAGCATTGCTAACAATCAAGGGGTGGCGTCGTGATCGAGGCATCCGACGCCACCTTGTTGTTTTATGAGCGAGCAGGCAACCGGGATCACAACGGAGACACTGGCTAGGAGGTTGAGATAGAAAGTTGGCGCGGTGCCACATGCGCCCCTGGCGTTGCCGGCTGCTCTAGAATTTCCTGTTCAGGCGCTCATCGGGGAGTGTACGTTTCGGATGAGACCGTAGACTAGATTGCCGTGGAAGAAATCGCTATTGAAGGTGCGACGTAAACGAACAACCGCCAAGTGGCCGCAGGTGGCGGCGGCATTGCGCAAGCGAATTGTAACCGGGAATTTGGCGCCGGGGGAGCGGCTCCCTACCCTGTTGCAGATCAGCCGGCAATTTGGGATCAGCCAAGCAACTTCCCAACTTGTCCTCGATGAGTTGACGCGGTCGCGATTCGTCGAAACCCGGGGCAAACTCGGCACATTCGTGACTGCCAACCCACCCAATCTGTCGCATTTTGGGATATTTTTTCCGGAGCCAGTGGTGCAGATCCGAAGCTGGTCGAAGTTTGACCGGGTACTGTACCAAGCGGCCCAAACTCTCGCTTTGCCGGAAGGATGTCGTGTCACCCTGTACAGCCCGACTGTGGTCGGCGGTGATCTCAACCACCACAACGAGGAACTCATCCATGACGTTGAGGTGGATGCTTTGGCCGGCCTGATATTTATCACCGCGCCCTTTCCATACCAGCGGACCCCCATTCTCGATCACCCGGGCATCCCGCGCGTTGCGATTTCGGAGAAGGCTGATTATATTTCGATTCCGCGCGTCTATCCCGATTTTCAGAAGTGGTACGAGCAGGCCGTCGCCGCCGTGATGGCGACCGGTCGCCGGCGCGTGGCGGCGGTGTTGCCGACCATTTCGGCCAGATGGGGAGAGAAACTTCTGATTCAAGAGCTTCAGCGCCATGGACTCAAGGTGCCCATGCACTGGATCCAGCATACGGATGTCCAATTGCGAGAGAAGACAATGGCCATTGAGCGGACAATGATCCTACTCCTTGCCGGCGCACCTGATCAACGGCCGGATGTCTTGGTGGTGGCCGACGATAATCTGCTGGATCCCGTTCTCGACGGGGTTACGGCGGCGGGGTTGCGCATTGGTCATGACGTTATGATCGTTACTCACTGCAATTTCCCATGGCCGAAGCCGGCCGGAATGCCTGTGATCCGCGTGGGATTTAATGCCCCGACGATTCTCGAGTGTTGCTTTGATTCCCTCGCCAAACAGCGTCGCGGTGAAGCGTTGCCTGAAGTGACCCTCGTGCCACCCATTGCCGATTCAGACTGAATCGGCACCAGCCACCGATCTATCTCATTTGGAGTATTCCCATCGCTACCATGAAATCAACCCTCCCAAAACGCCTGCGCCGGGCCGAGAGTTTTCTTGGCGTCCATTTCGACACTCATGCCGGGCCGGACTGCAAGGAAGTTGGCAAGACGGTCACACCGCGGATGATCGAGCGCATCATTGAATTGGTGCGGCCGGATTACATCCAGTGCGACAACAAGGGCCATCCCGGAATAAGCAGTTACCCCACGAAAATCGGCACGCCCGCGCCCGGCTTTGTGCGCGATCAGCTCCGCACCTGGCGGAAAGTCACCGCCCGCCAGGGCGTTGCGTTGTTCATGCATCACTCGGGTGTCTGGGATAACGAAGTCTGTCGGCGTCATCCGTCCTGGGCGCGCGTCAATCCCGATGGCAAACGAGAGAAAAATGGCACGTCCGTCTTCAGCCCGTACGTGGACAAGATTCTCATCCCGCAATTGAAAGAACTCGCCGATGACTATGGCGTGGACGGCGTGTGGATGGACGGCGAATGTTGGGCGCATGGCTTGGACTATTCGCTGCGCGCGGTGGCGGCCTTCCGTGAGGCGACCGGCATCAAGTCTGTGCCGCGCCAGCCCGGCGACCCGCATTTCTGGGAGTTCTGCCAGTTCATGCGCGCGGCGTTCCGCCGGTATTTCCGGCGGTATGTGGACGCCATCCACGCGCACCGGCCGGAGTTCCAGATGGCCGGCAACTGGGCGTTCAGCTCGTTCATGCCGGAGCCGGTCAGCGTCGGCGTGGATTTCCTGTCGGGCGACTACACGAACATGGACAGCGTCAACTCCGCCCGGCTCGAAGGCCGGGCGTTACAACATCAAGGCTTGCCGTGGGACTTGATGGCGTGGGCGTTTGGCGGCAATCAGTCCACCAAGACCATCCCGCAACTGCAACGCGAGGCAGCGGTGGTGCTCGCGCTCGGCGGCGGTTTCCAAGCGTATTTCAAACAGAACCGCGACATGTCGGTCCAGGAATGGCAGATGAACCTGATGGCCGCCGTCGCGCAGTTTTGCCGGGCGCGCCAGCAATGGTGTCACCGCGCCCAGCCGGTGCCGCAGGTCGGATTGATCCTCTCCACGCTCGGCAACTACCGGGCCGGCGGGAAGAGCCTGTTCAATCCGTGGAGCGGGCAACTCGTGCCACTCCAAGGCACGCTCAACGCCCTGCTCGAAGCGCAGCAGAGCGTCGAAATCCTGATGACCCATCACCTCGCGGCGGGCGCAAAGAAATACCCGTTGCTGGTCCTGCCGGACTGGGAACACATCGAACCGCAACTCCGCGCGACGTTGCGCGACTACGTCCGCGACGGCGGCAAGCTGCTCATCGTCGGCCCGCGCGCCGCCCGGCATTTTGCCCGCGAACTCCGCGTCACGCTGCGCGGTAAACCCGAGAAGACAACCCGGTGGCTCGCGCACCACGACTGGCTTGGCGTCATCGAGACGATCACCCAAAGCGTCCGCATCGGACGCGGCGCATGCGTGACCGGCCGCGTCTATCACGTCAACGACTTCCGCGCCGCCCACGAGCCGGTGGCCAGCATCGCCCGGTATGGTCGCGGTCGGATCGCCGCGGTGTACGCCGACCTCGGCACGGTCTATCGCGCGTGGCCCGTGCCGGTCATCCGTGATTTCCTCGGCGCGCGTGCGCGCGAGTTGTTCCCGCGCCCGCTGGTCGAGGTGACCGGTTCGCACCTGGTGGACGTGTCCGTGAACTGGCAACGCGGTCAGCTCGCCATCAACCTTGTCAACACCGCCGGGCCGCATGCGGACAAACAGGTCGCCGTCCACGACGAAATTCCGCCGGTCGGCCCGCTGACGATCCGCATCCGTTACCGGCGTCGTCCGCGTCGGGTGACATTACAACCGACCGGCAAGAAACTCGCGTTTCGATATCGCGCCGGTCACATCGCGATCCAGTTGCCGCGCCTGGCGATCCACAACATCATCGTGGTTGAGAATGAGTCGTAGAGCCACCATGCCCGGCGTTGTCATTCCGAGCGTAGCGAAGAATCTCTGCACGATACGACAGAGACCCTTCGCGTTGCTCAGGGTGACAGCCTTGGTGGTGGTCGGTCTGGCATCCTGCCGGCTGCAGCCACCGGTGCCGCCGCCACCGTTACCGATCAGCGACAAAATCGCGTTCGAGTTGCCGGCCTCGGACAAGCCCTACGAAATCAGCCTCGTCATCGAGGATGCGACCGGCAAACGCATCCGCAACCTGCCGGCGTTGTCGGGCGTGACGCAGTGGGATGGCCGGGATGATGACGGCAATGTAATGCCCCCCGGCGTGTATCGTTGGCGCGGCCTGTGCCATACCGGCCTCGATGCGTTGTATGAGTTTCATTATTACAATGCCGGCAACCCACCGTGGGCGACCGCCGACAGCCGGGGCGGTTGGGGCGCGGACCACGGCGCGCCGAGCGCCGCGGCGATTGATCCCACCGGAAATGATCCGCGCACGTTTCTGTCGTTCGTCGGCCAGGAAGGCGGCAGTTGGTTGTTGACCGTGGACAAGGACGGGCGCAAAACCGGCGCGGATTCGACGACGTGGCGCGGCGCGCAATACATCGCGGTGGCCAGCGGCGGCGCGCAATCGCGCGTGTTCTACGCGACCGACGAGGGCGAATGGCCCGGCAAGCCCGAATGGCGCGTGCAACTGGCCCGCTGGGCGCGGGACTGGCCGAAGCCGATGTTGGCGGACGGCGAGTTGCGCGGCAAATACGACGGCGCGAAAGGCAAACGCAATCTGCAAGGCATCGCGGCAGCGGGCAACCGGCTCTTCCTGTCGCTGCGTTACGAGAACCGGATCGGGGTCTATGACGTGAACGCGCTCGATGTGACGTTCACGCATGTGCGCGACATTCCGGTGGATGACCCGCGCGGGATTGCGGTGGACCGGGCCGGCAACTTGTTCGTGGTGTCGGGCAAACAGGTGCTGCGCATCGGCGAGCCGCCGGTCGTCGTGGTGCGCGAAGGCCTGGATGATCCGCGCGCGTTGACGGTGGATGAGGCCGGTAATCTGTTCGTGGTGGACGGCGCACAGGTGAAGACGTTTGGCGCGGATGGCAAGTTCGTGCGCGCGTTTGGCAAAGCCGGTGGCCGGGAGATTGGCCCGTGGATTCCGGAGGCGATGTCAGCGCTGGCCGGGATTGCGGTGGATCGGAGCGGGAAGTTGTGGGTGGCAGAGTGCGAGAAGATTCCGAAACGGTTCAGCGTGTGGGACACCGCGACCGGCCAGTTCATCCGCGATCATCTCGGTCCGCCATTGTACGGCGGCACCGGGACGCTCGACCCGCAAAATCCCGACCGGCTGTTCGCGGGTGGATTGGAGTTTCGCGGGACGACGCCGTCATTTTGGCACGGCCCGCACTTGAGCGATGCGTCATCCGGGATGTCCGCGCTGCAAATCGTGCATCATGCCGGGCAGGAGTATTTCCTGAACTTCAACGGGGCAAATTTCTGGCTGCGTCCGCCCGAACTTCACCGCCGAGATGCGACTGGCCGGTATGTTCACGTGACAACGCTGAAGGAATCGGTCGGAGTGCAATGGTCATTCATCGGCCCGGACCTGACGGCGTACGGGATCAAGAACGAGCAGTGGAAGAGGTGGGGCGTCTGGAAAATGCCGGGGCCGGCGTACGACCCGGCCACCGCCGTGCCGATTTGGGAGGATGTGCCGAAGGAATTGTTCGTGGCCGGGTTGCGCCTGTTGTGGGTGGATGCCGCCGGGCGGTTGTATCTGATCGGCTGGGATGCGCGGCCGAACACGCGCGGGAACCTCTTCTGTCTCGATGCGGCTGGTAAGCTGCAATGGATCATCCCGCTGCGATCGGAGGGGCACACTGAGTACAATCTCAGCCTCCCGGTCGGCAACATCATCCACGTTCACAAGCTGGCCGGTATCGCCGAGGCTGCCCTCGGTAGGGACGGACGCCTCGGAGAGGCGCCCCTACCAACGACTGGCGTGCTCGCGACCGTCACTGCAGATGGTCAGCGGCATTTTGTGACGACGGATGGCATCTACGTCGGCGCGGTCTTTCGCAATCCGCGCCGCGGCGGCGTGCAAACACCGACGACGCTGACGCGCGGGCAATCGCTGAACGACATGACCTGTCCGAACGAACAATGGGGTGATCATTTCGTGCAGACGAAGAACGGAGATTGTTATCTGTTCACCGCACTCGGCTACGGCGCGCCCGGTGTGGTGGTGGTGAAGATTACCGGCCTCGACCGCGTGCAACGGCTGCCGGGCGGCTTGCTGCGGTGGAACGGCGAGCCGGCCTCGGCCGCGGGGACGCAGGCGGAGCGGCCGCCGTTGCGGATTCAAAAACCACCGGCCACGGACTGGACGGACGTGCCGCTTGATGCCAAGCGCGGCTTTCGCGTCGCACTGGCGGCGGACGCGTCGAATCTGATCGCGCGGTTTGACGTACGCAGCGGCGGGCCGTTGCGGAATGGCGGGACGGATTGGCGGACGCTGTTCAAGACCGGCGACGGCGTGGATTTGCAATTCGACAACGCGCGGCTGTTCATCACTCGTTTCGCCGACAAGCCCATCGCGGTGCTCTACCGGCCAACGATGCCGGGGACGAAAACGCCAGTGGTGTTTGAGTCGCCGGTCGGCAAGGTGGTGATCGACCGAGTCGAACAAATCAACGCCACGATCAGGATTGATGACCGTGCCGATGGCTATGAGGTTAAGTTGATCGTGCCGCGCACCGCGCTCGGGTTGCCGGCGGATTTGACGCAGCCGTTGCGCGGGGATGTCGGTGTATTATTCGCCGACCCGACCGGGACGAAAACGGTCGTGCGGCATTACTGGGCGAACAAGGACACGCAGATTGTGGATGACCTGCCATCTGAAATTCGTTTCCAGCCCGAGCGCTGGGGCGCGATTAGCCAATAGGTGTTAAAGGATTTGGCTGCCTCGCTAGGACTCGAACCTAGACAAGCTGCTCCAGAGGCAGCTGTGCTACCATTACACCACGAGGCACGCTCGTTGAGCGGAGAGTAGGTCGCGCCGCCGGGGCTGTCAAGGTTGCCCTAGTTCAGGCGCATCGGCATCAACACGTAGAGGAATGGCTGGTTGATTTTGATGACTCCGGGGCTGAGTTCGTCGGTCAACTCGATGAAGACTTCGTCCGCGTCCAGGTTGCGGAGCGGGTCCATGAGGTATTGCGGATTGAACGCGATCGAAAGGTCTTTGCCTTTGTAGTTGATCGCGAGCGTTTCCTTCGCTTCGCCCACCTCGGGAGTGACCGCTGTGATGGTGAGGGTGTTCTTGTTGAAATTGAGCTTGATCGACTGGGTCTTCTCGCTCGCTAAAATGGCGGCGCGGTGAACTGCTGCCAGCAGTTGTTCGCGCTCGACGGGCACGCGTTCCTTGGCTTCGGTGGGGATGACTTGGCGGTAGTTTGGGTAGGTTCCCTCGATAAGTTTCGATACCAGAGTGGTTCCTTCCAGGGTGAAAATGATTTGGTTTTCCCCTACGGCCATCGTGACTTCCCCTTTGTCACCGAGCAGTCGCTGCAATTCAGCCACGGCCTTCGTGGGTAGGATGAAGTCACTTTCGCTGCCTTTCGGCACTTCCACTTCGTGATCCACCAAGGCGAGCCGGCGCCCATCGGTCGCCACGAGCGTCAATTTGTCGGCCTTGAAGCTCATGTACACCCCGTTCAGCACATACCGAGTTTCATCGTTCGACACTGCATATGCCGTTTTCTTCAGCATCTCCTTGAGGGCCGCCTGATCCAGTTTGAGCGCCTTGGCTGCGGCGGCTTTCGGAAATGGGGGAAATTCGTCTTCGGGCAATCCCATGATCTTGTAGAAAGAGTTGCCGCCGCGAAATGTCGCGGCATTTTTTTCGTCGACTTCGACTTCAACTTCAGCGGCGGGCATTTCTTTAAGAATCGAGAACAACTTTCGCGCGGGGAGTGTCGTGGCTCCCGGCTTGGCAACTTCCGCTTCCACCGAACACCGCACGCCCACATCCAAATCGGTTGTGGTGAGATTCAAACCGTCGGCACTGGCCTGCAATAGGGCATTTGAGAGAATTGGCAAGGTAGTGCGAGTGCTCACGACATTTTGCACTCGCTGCAGTCCGTCGAGAATCTTCTCCTTGGTGACTTTGAACTTTATCGGCATGACCATCCCCCTCTTTGAGAATAGAAACTTATAACATCTAAAAACTTAGTAGTAGGATTGGGTGTGAATATCCAAAACAATCGGTGTTGTCAAGGCTGCCACAAGAACTTAGAGCGACCGGAAAAGACGTGACGGATGGGGAGAGAAAAAAGCAGCTCGCCTGACGAGGCAGGGAGGGGAATCTGTGATCACGAATTCACATCTTGTTCGCAGGCCGTTAGCGCCGGAGATTTTGTTCGAGGTACGAAACGGTTTGGCGCAGGTTTTGATCTTGAGTCATTTTCCCAGCAATGAGCCGGCACGCGTGAAGCACAGTTCCGTGATCGCGTCCGCCGAATGATTCACCGATGTCGGACAAGGAACGGTCGGTCAGGGACCGGCTCAAAAACATGGCCACTTGGCGCGGAAAAGCGACATTTTGAGGGCGGCGACGGCTGGTCATGTCCGCCAAACGGATGTCGAAATGTTCGGCGACTTTCTTTTGGATCGATTCGATGGAGATCGCGCGTTTGGCCTCTTCATGGAGGGAGTCGCGCAACAAGGTTTCGAGCGAGTCGACGGATACTTCTTTCCCGGTGAGGGAAGCGTAGGAGACAACGCGTACGAGGGCCCCCTCGAGACGGCGAACGTTGGTGCGGATTTTTTCGGCAATGAACTGGATGACTTGGTCGGGGAGATTGACGTTGAGAGCCCCGGCTTTCTTGCGAAGGATGGCGATGCGCGTTTCGAGCGCAGGCGGTTGGAGCTCGGTGACCAAACCCCACTCAAAGCGCGAAACGAGCCGCGCCTCCAAATTCGAAATTTCAGCAGCGGGGCGGTCGCTGGAGAGGACGATTTGTTTGTGCGCGTCGAACAAGCTGTTGAACGTGTGAAAGAATTCCTCCTGCATCCGTTCTTTGCCGCCAAGGAATTGGATGTCGTCAATCAGCAAGACATCTACGTGGCGGTACTTCTTGCGAAACTTCGCCATGCTGTGGGTTTGGATGGCTTGGATGTACTCGTTGGTGAATTGTTCGCAGGTGATATAGCAGACGCGGTGACCCTTGCGATTCTGCGCGACCTGCTGACCGATGGCCTGCATGAGATGGGTCTTTCCCAAGCCAACGCCCCCGTACACAAACAACGGGTTGTACGCCTTGGCTGGTGATTGAGCCACAGCCAAGGCTGCGGCATGAGCAAAGTTGTTGTTGGGACCGACGATGAAGGAGTCAAAGGTGTACCGGGCATTGAGTTTGACCTCGGTCACGGATCGAGAAGGCGAAGTCTTCTCGGGGGTTTGGGAAACTGACGACGCTTTCACCTCATCCGCCAACGAGGCGACAGCCAATTTCACCTGTAGTGGTTGCTTCGACGATTGACAGACGGCCTCCCGAATGAGCGGTAGAAAATTGTCTTGGAGCCAAAATTGTTGGAATTCGTTCGCCACGCCCAAAATCAGTGTGTTGTCGGTCAATTCAAGAGGCGCGATCCCGGCAAACCAACGCTTGAACATCTCCGGGTTCAGCATGCCCTGCAGCACGCACGCGGCGTCGCGCCAGACTCCCACATGATTTTTCATCATCGCCAATCTCTCCTTCGCCAGCCAGGTTATTCACAGGCTGTTGACAGCGCACCGTCACATCGCTCAATGCCGATTAGGAGAGACGAAAAGACATTCCCGCCGGACGCGACCGGTATCCCCGCCCACAAAAAACGCCGTAATCGCCAAAAACATCCTATTCCAGTGCGGTTTTCAGGCCGCAGGGCGATCACAAGGGCAACCGTCGCATCTAACTGGGGAACGAAGGAAGGGTGAGTCCACAAATCCATCCTCGGCTCGGGCAATACAAAGCACCAGTTCTATCTGGATTTGGCCCGACCTGTTCACAACTTATTCACACCCTCCTCCTGTCCTCGCCTTCGCCTAAAAGGCACGCGCAGCGTAACGACAAAAAAAAATGGTCGCAAGAAAAAACTGCAAGACAGCGAAAAAAGTTATAAAAAAAATTGGGGCGACTCCGAGGAGCCGCCCCAACTGAAGACCGAAGGCCGGTGACTTATGCGTCGTAATACATATGGAATTCCCACGGATGCGGGCGCAGGCGAACTTGGTCTTGTTCCTTGCGCTTCATCTCAATCCATTGTTCGACGACGTCTTTGGTGAAAACATCGCCTTTGAGCAGGAATGCGTGGTCCTTTTCCAAGGCGTCGCACGCGTCCGAGAGGCTGCCGGGCATGGACGGAACTTTCTTTAGTTCTTCCGGCGGCAGCTCGTAGATGTTCTTGTCAAGCGGTTCGCCCGGATCAATGCGATTTTCGATACCGTCCAAGCCGGCCATCAGCATCGCGGCCATTGCGAGGTACGGATTGGCGGTCGGATCCGGCGGGCGATATTCGATGCGTTTCGCTTTCGGACTGGGAGAATAAGTCGGAATGCGCACGGCAGCCGACCGGTTGCGGGAGCTGTATGCGAGATTGACCGGCGCTTCAAAGCCGGGGGTCAACCGCTTGTAGCTGTTCACCGTGGGGTTCGTGAAGGCGGCCATCGCGCGGGCGTGCTTAAGGATGCCGCCGATGTAGTAGAGCGCCATGTCGCTCAAGCCGGCGTATTCCTTGCCGGCGAAGAGGGGCTTGCCCTTCTTCCACAAACTTTGGTGGGTGTGCATCCCAGAGCCGTTGTCGCCGAACAGCGGTTTCGGCATAAAGGTCGCCGTCTTGTTATGGCGTTTGGCGATGTTCTTCACGATGTACTTGTAGAGCATCATGTCGTCGCCCATCGCGACGAGTTCGTTGAATCGCAAGTCAATCTCAGCCTGACCAGCCGTGGCCACTTCATGATGCTCGCGCTCGACGCGCAAGCCGCACTGTTTCATGACCATGATCATCTCGTTGCGGAGATCCACCTGCGTGTCAGCCGGTGCTACCGGGAAATAGCCTTCCTTGTGGCGCAGTTTGTTGCCGAGATTGGGGAATTCCTCGCGACCGGAATTCCAAATGCCCTCATTGCTATCGAGGAAATAGTATCCGCTATTGGCCGTCTGCCCGTACCGGATATCGTCAAAGACGAAAAATTCGGCTTCGGGTCCCATGTACGCAGTGTCCGCGATGCCGGTGCTTTTCAAGTACGCCACCGCTTTGCGGGCGACGTTGCGCGGATCGCGGCTGTAGGGTTCGTGCGTCATCGTGTCGACAGCGTCGGCGACGATGCTGAGGGTGGTGACTTGGGGGAAGGGATCAATGATCGCGGTATTGGGATCCAAGAGCAGCAGCATGTCGCTGGCCTCGATGGATTTCCAGCCGCGGATGGAGGAACCGTCGAAGCCCAGCCCGGCCTCAAACACGTCCTCTTCCAATTCGGCAATCGGCATACAGAAATGCTGCCACGTGCCAAGAAAATCGCAGAACTTCACGTCCACGAGTTGCACGTTCTTGCTCTTGCAGAGCGCCAAGACTTCTTTGGGTGTCATGTGTTCTCCTCAACCGACACCGCGTGGCCGCGGGTCGGCAGACTCAGTTGGTTGGTTTGGAATCTGTCCGTTACACGGCGGCTTCGCCGCGTTCTTCCGTGCGGATGCGAATGGCTTGCTCCAACGGCAGGACAAAAATTTTGCCGTCCCCGATCTTACCGGTTTTGGCGGCTTTTACGATGGCGGCCAACGCGGCATCCACCGCACCGTCGGCCACCACGATCTCCAATTTCAGCTTCGGCAGGAAATCCACCGTGTACTCGCTTCCCCGGTAAATTTCCGTATGCCCCTTTTGCCGGCCAAACCCTTTGACCTCGCTCACCGTCATCCCCTCCACGCCGACTCCTCCGAGGGCTTCCTTCACGTCTTCGAGTTTGAACGGTTTGATTATTGCCTCAATTTTTTTCATCCAGCCTCCTCCAAGTGCGGTGGCAGATACTAGGGACGCCGCACTTCGCTGTCCAACAGAAAGTGCGCCGACACCCGCCCCGCGCCGAGAGTCGAGCAAACCACACTCACGCTATCCAAGCACTGCCGATGCCATCGAAGCATCCGGCACCGGCTCGCATTACCCAAGAGCCACCATCCCAGCCGCATCCGCCAAATACCACACAAATCCCGTCACCCACCCACCGCGCAGCGGCTGTGGAAAAACACCCAAGCTGACCAAAACGCGGCGGCCGAGTTTTCCGACGTGACCGGCCTCAACCAGCCGCTATAATGCGGGGCTAATGGCGACCGAGGTTTCTGGTTTGACCCCCATGATGCAGCAGTACCGGCGCGTGAAGTCGCAAATTCCCGCCGACGCGCTGCTGCTGTTTCGCCTCGGCGATTTCTACGAGATGTTCTTCGACGACGCCAAGACCGGCGCGCAGCTTCTCAACCTCACCCTCACCCAACGCCACGGCACGCCGATGTGCGGCATCCCGCATCACGCCGCCGAGAATTACATCGGCAAGCTGCTCCGCGCCGGTAAGAAGGTCGCCCTCTGCGACCAACTCGAAACCCCGCAACCCGGCAAGCTCGTCCCGCGCGACGTCACCCAGATTCTCAGCCCCGGCACCCATTTTGATAGCCACCTGCTCCACGCCGAGCGCAACAACTTCCTCGCCGCCCTCTGCACCACCGGAAAGAAGATCGGCCTCGCCCTCGTGGACCTGACCACCGGCGACTTCAAAGTCACCGAATTGAAGACCGCGGAGCAACTCCAGAACGAACTCGCCCGCGTCCGCCCCGCCGAAATCATCTGCCCCGCCGAACAACAATCCGACTTCAGCGTTCATCCCTCCTCCTTCATCCTATCCCCCTACGACGGCTGGACGTTCGAGCCGGAAACCGCCTTCTTCACCCTGCGCGACCATTTCAAAACGCAATCACTCGACGGCTTCGGCGCAACCGACCTCACCGTTGGCGTCGGCGCGGCGGGCGCCGCGCTGCATTACCTCCAACAATCGCTGCGGCGCAACGTCAACCACATCCACCGACTCCAAGTCTATCGCGTCACCGACTTCATGGTGGTGGACGCCACAACCCAGCGCAATCTGGAACTACTTGACTCAACCCGCGCCGACCGGAAGCACACCCTCATCGGCTGTCTCGACCGGACCATCACCCCGATGGGAGCCCGGCTCCTCCGCGCATGGGTCACACATCCACTCAAGAACGTCGAACAGATCCGCGACCGCCAGGACGTGATTGCGTTCTTCTGCGACAACCCGGCCACCCTCGCCGAATTTCGCGAACATCTCCACGGCGTCCGCGACATGGAGCGCACCCTCGGCCGCCTCAGTGTCGGCTCCGGGAATGCCCGCGACCTCGTCGGCCTCAAAGAATCGCTGGCCGCACTGTCCCCGTTGAAAGCGACCTTCCCGGCGCACCCGCCCGACACACTGGAAAGATCCCAGCCACCACAACTGGCCGGCTGGCTGGAGCAGATCACCGAGCAACCGGCGCTCGTGGACCTCATCGCTTGCGCGATGGAAGACGCGCCGCCGCTCGCGTTGAAGGAAGGCGGGATCATCAAACGCGGCTACGAGGCCGCGCTCGACGAACTCCGCCAAGCCGCCACGAACGGCAAGGAATGGATCGCGGCGCTCCAGCAAAAAGAAATCGAACGCACCGGCATCGGCTCGCTCAAAGTCCGGTTCAACTCCGTCTTCGGCTACTACATCGAAGTCACCAAGTCGAACCTCGACAAAGTGCCCGCCGACTACATCCGCAAACAGACCATCGCCACCGGCGAGCGGTTCTACACGCCGGAGTTGAAAGAGATGGAAGGCAAGATTCTCGGCGCGGAAGACAAAGCCAACGCGCTCGAATACGAACTCTTCCTCAAAATCCGCGAAGAAGTGCTGCGCCATTCCGCGGCCATCCAGCAATCCGCCGGGGCCATCGCCGCGCTCGACGCGCTGGCCGGTCTGGCGGAACTCGCCCGCCACCAGAACTACTGCCGGCCTGTGGTCAACGAGAATCACCGGCTCGAAATCATCGAAGGCCGGCATCCGGTGCTGGAACAGACGCTCCTCGAAGAACGTTTCGTCCCCAACGACGCGCTGCTCGACAACAAGGACAACCAAATCCTCATCATCACCGGCCCCAACATGGCCGGCAAAAGCACCTACATCCGGCAAGTGGCGCTGCTCGTCCTGCTGGCGCACATCGGCTCGTACATCCCGGCCGCGCGCGCGACAATCGGGTTGACCGACCGGATCTTCACGCGCATCGGCGCGTCCGACGACCTCGCGCGCGGGCAGAGCACGTTCATGGTCGAGATGAACGAGACCGCCAACATCCTCAACAACGCCACCGGCCGCAGCCTCGTCATCCTCGATGAAATCGGGCGCGGCACGAGCACGTTCGACGGCTTGAGCATTGCATGGGCGGTGGCCGAATACCTGCACAACCAAGCCGGCGCGAAAACGCTGTTTGCCACGCACTACCACGAACTCACTGAACTGGCCGTCACGCTCCCCCGCGTGAAAAATTACAACGTCGCTGTCCGCGAATGGCACGACCAAGTCGTCTTCCTCCACAAAATCCTGCCGGGCGGCACCGATAAGAGCTACGGCATCCAAGTCGCCCGCCTTGCCGGTCTACCGAAAGAAGTCATCCAACGCGCCAAAGAAGTCCTCGCCAACCTCGAAGAAGCCGAACTCAGCGCCGACGGGAAACCGAAGATCGCCAAAACCAAAAAGCGGAAAACAACAACCCCCGGCCAGCCCAAACCCACCGTAAAAGAAATCCCCCAGATGTACCTCTTTGGCGCCAAACCGCAGACGTAAGAGCGCCTGACAAAACTTGCAGCCGCAGGCTTCAGCCTGCGCTTCTCCAAACGCACCCTGAATGGTGTGGCCACGGAAAAACGGTTTTGCCAAGCGCGCCCACAGCGGCGCCTCTCACACCCGCAGGGCTTGGTGGCCGTTCAGGTGGATCGGCTGGCGAAGGGCGCGGGAGATGAGACGTTTCGCGGCGGCCACGGCGGTTTCCAGCGCGGCGCCGCCGGCAAGGTGGGCGGTGATGGCGGCGGAGAAGGTGCAGCCGGCACCGTGCGGTTTGGCGTCGCGGACCAGAGCCGAGCGAAATTCGCGGAGGCGTCCCCGGTCGCACAGCACATCCACGACGGTCCCGCGCACCGGCAGGTGGCCACCTTTGGCCAGCACAGCGACGCCGTGGCGGTCGTTCAATTCGCGGGCGGCGGCGCGCAACTCCGGCAGGCTGCGAACCCGGTGATTCACGAGGACTTCCAGTTCGGCCAGATTTGGCGTGATCAGGCGCGCGAGCGGGAATAACCGGGTGGTGAGCGCACGGATGGCAGCCGGCTTCAGTAATCGCGCGCCGCTGGTGGCGACCATGACCGGGTCCACAACGAGGTGGGGGATTTTTTGGGCGCGCAGTTCCGCGGCGACCGCGGTGATGATCGCCGCGTCGTACAGCATCCCGGTCTTGGCGGCGCCGACGGGGAACGCTTCGCAGACGCGGGCGATTTGCGCCGCGACGATGGCTGGCCGGATGGGTTGGATGGCGGAAACCCGGTCGGGATTCTGCGCGGTGATGCAGGTGATCGCGCAGGTGCCGAAAACACCGAGCGCCTGAAACGTTTTCAGGTCCGCCTGAATGCCCGCCCCGCCGCCGCTGTCCGAGCCGGCAATGGTCAGGGCGACCGGGTGGTTTGTGTTTCGTTTCATCAACCCACTACTCCGCCAAACGGCCAGCACCGGTAGGGCGCGACCGCCGGGCGCGCCGCGCCGGTGTCCTGCGGCGGCCGCGCTTGCCAAGCGCGGAATCAACGCGGCTGGCCCGGCGGTCCAGCCCTACCACTTCCGTCTCGTTGTGCGAATCAAACGAGGTCGAACCGGTCGAGGTTCATGACCTTGTTCCACGCGGCGACGAAGTCTTGGACGAATTTCTTTTGTGCGTCGTCGCAGGCATAGACTTCGGCGAGGGCGCGCAGTTCGGAGTTCGAGCCGAAGGCGAGGTCCACGCGGCTGCCGGTCCATTTGACCTTGCCGGTCTTGCGGTCGCGGCCTTCAAAGACGTCCGCCGCGTCGGTGACCGGCTTCCATTCCGTGCCGATGTCGAGCAGGTTGACGAAGAAGTCGTTGGTCAACGTTTCAGGGCGTTTGGTGAACACGCCGAGCGGCGAGCGCCGGTAATTGGCGTCGAGCACGCGGAGGCCGCCAATGAGCGCGGTCATTTCGGGCGCAGTCAGTGTCAGCAACGCCGCCTTTTCGATCAGCAGCTGCTCCGCCGGACAGCGCGGGCCGTGGGCGGAGTAGTTGCGGAAACCGTCCGCCGTCGGTTCGAGCACGGCGAATGATTCGACGTCGGTCTGTTTCGGCGACGCGTCGGTGCGGCCGGGGGTGAAGGGCACCTTGATGTTGTGGCCGGCGTTTTTCGCGGCTTGTTCGATGGCCGCGCAGCCGCCCAGGACGATCACGTCGGCCAGCGAGACCGGCTTCTTGAACTCTTTACGGACTTTCTCCAAGGCCTTGAGCACCTTCGCCAACTCGGCCGGGTTGTTGACTTCCCAATCTTTCTGCGGCGCGAGGCGAATCCGCGCGCCATTCGCGCCGCCGCGTTTGTCGGTGCCGCGGAAGGTGGCGGCGGAAGCCCAGGCGGTCGCGACCAACTGCGACAGGGACAAGCCGGCCGCGAGGATCTTCTTTTTGAGCGCGGCGATATCGTTCGCGCCAATCAGTTTGTGGGTCACCGGCGGAACGGGGTCTTGCCAGATCAGTTGTTCCTGCGGCACGAGCGGGCCGAG
>CAZJCX010000042.1:0-261 GCA_964544425.1 uncultured Verrucomicrobiota bacterium | reverse complement strand
CGGGCGAAGGCGTCGGCGAACGCATCCGGATTTTCCATGAAGCGGCGCGAGATTTTCTCATACGCCGGGTCGAAGCGGAGCGCCAAGTCCGTGGTCAACATGGTCGGTAGATGTTTCTTGGACGGGTCATGCGCGTCGGGGATGATGGCCTTGGCGCCTTTGGCGACCCATTGGTGCGCGCCGGCCGGACTCTTGGTGAGTTCCCATTCGTAGCCGAACAAGTTCCAGAAGAAATTGTTGCTCCACTTGGTGGGCGTGGTG
>CAZJCX010000041.1:17861-19608 GCA_964544425.1 uncultured Verrucomicrobiota bacterium | reverse complement strand
CTGACGCGGTGCTCTATCCCGCGAACGAAGACGAGGTGGCGGCGATCGTGGCGGAGACGCAGGCGAAAGTTCGCGAGGCGCGACAATCGAGCGAGCCGGCGGTGCGGTCGGCGATCCGGGAGGCGGTCGGCGAGGTGCGCGCGGTGTTGCGCCCGGAACAGCAGGAAGCATTCACGCGGTTGGTGGCGCGGCACTTTTTGAAGCCAGCCGATTGAGCGTGCGGCGCGTTTGCAATTTCTGACGGGATTTGGTTGTGTCACTGGCGTGTTCAAGCCGAAGATTCTCGAAGTGTTGAACCACTATGATCGGGCGACGTTTGCGGCCGATCTGGCGGCTGGGATCACCGTAGGCGTGGTGGCGTTGCCGTTGGCGATTGGGTTTGGGATTGCGTCGGGTGTGACGCCGGCGCAGGGGTTGTGGACGGCGATCATCGCGGGGTTTCTAATTTCGGCGCTCGGCGGCAGCCGGGTGCAGATTGGCGGGCCGACGGGGGCGTTTGTGCCGTTGCTGGCCGGGATGGTGGCGGGGTATGGGTATGGCGGGTTGGCGCTGGCGACGGTGATGGCGGGGGTGATGTTGGTGGTGATGGGGGTGTTGCGGCTGGGGGTGCTGATCAAATTCATTCCGTACCCCGTGGTGGCGGGGTTCACAGCAGGGATTGCGGTCATCATCTTCATCGGGCAGTTGCAGGAGTTCTTCGGGTTGAACATTACACTGCCCCGGCATACGCCGCATCAGGTGGCGGCGATCCTCACTCATCTCGCGGAGGTAAATTGGTCGGCGCTCGGTTTGGGGTCATTGGCGGTGGGGATTTTGGTGGCGTGGCCGAAACGGTGGGCGCGCGTGCCGGCCTCGGTGGTGGCGTTGGTGGTGACGACGGGGTTGGTGGCGGTGTTGCAGTTGCCGGTGGCGACGATTGGGTCGAAATTTGGCGGGATTCCGCGCGGGTTGCCGGAGGTGGCGTTGCCGGAGATTTCCTTCGGGTTGATCCAGGAGTTGATGCTGCCATCACTGACGATCGCGATGCTCGGGGCGATTGAGTCGTTGTTGTCGGCGATTGTTGCGGATGGAATGATCGAGGCGCGGCATGACTCGAACACAGAATTGATCGGCCAAGGCCTGGCGAACATCGCTTGTCCGTTGCTCGGCGGGATTTCGGCGACGGGGGCGATTGCGCGGACAGCGACGAATGTGCGGGCGGGCGCGCGAACGCCGGTCGCGGGGATCATTCACGCGTTGACGTTGCTGGTGATCGTGCTGTTGGCGGCGCCTTTGGCGACACACATTCCGTTGGCAGTATTAAGCGCGGTGTTGCTGGTGGTGGCGTTTCGGATGGGGGAGTGGGACAATTTTCTGGAAATGTGGCGGGGACCGCGCAGCGATTTTGGGGTGTTGGTGGTCACGTTTGCGTTGACGGTGATATTTGATCTGACGGTTGCCGTGGGGGTGGGGTTGACGTTGGCGGGGGTGTTGTTCGTGCGCCGGATGGAGGAGATCACGCACATCAAGCTGGTGACGCCGGAGAACGAGTTTGACTTCGGCGACGATTCCATCCGCGACAAGCAGGTGCCGCCCGGCGTGGTGGTGTACCGGGTGGAAGGACCGTTCTTCTTTGGGGCGGCTGAGAAGCTGGAGGCGGCGCTGGGCCGACACGCGACGCCGCCGCGCGTGGTGATTTTTCGGATGCGGAATGTGCCGGCGATTGACGCGACCGGGTTGCACGCGTTGGAGGTGATGCTGGACGAGT
>CAZJCX010000041.1:3440-17767 GCA_964544425.1 uncultured Verrucomicrobiota bacterium | reverse complement strand
CAATGTGTGCGCGAATATTGACGAGGCGCTGACGCGGGCCGGCAAGCTGACGGCCGGTCAGTAAACGTCATCAATATTCTTTTCGTTGTCGTTCGTGGTGGGCACCTCGATGCCCTTGATGTCGCCACCTTTGCCAGCTTCTTTGTCGCCCTCTTTGGGCGCGTAGTAATAGCCGCGCGAGTAGTAGCTGTAATAGTACGGGTAATAGTGATAGTACCCGACCCGGCTGGGTTCGAGGTTGTTCAGCACAAAGCCGAAAATCTTCGCGCCGCGACTCACGGCGGTCATTTTGGCGACGCGCACATACCGGCGCGAGGTGCGTCCGGCCCAGATGATAAGCATCACGCCATCCACGGCGGAGCCGAGAATGGCGCTGTCGGCGATGCCCATTACCGGGGGGCCGTCAAACACCACGCGGCTGTAATTCTTGTAGGCCCATTCAAGGAATTCCTTCAACCGCCAGCCGAGGAGCAACTCGGCGGGGTTGGATGGATACGAGCCGCTGGTGATGACATCGAGCTTGGGAACCTCGGTGTGGCGGACGACTTCCTCCGGTGTCGCTTCGCCGAGCAGAACATCCGCCAGTCCGTTGGCGCGCTCGAACCCGAAATACTTGTTCACTTCGCCACGGCGCAAGTCAGCATCCACGAGTAGGACGCGGTCTTCGACTTGGGAGAACCCGATGGCGATATTCACGCCGGTGGTCGTCTTGCCTTCGCGGGGCACGGCGCTGGTGATGAGCACCGACCGCAATTTGTCGCGGGGTTGGGAGAACAGGATGGCCGAGCGGACCACGCGGTACGCTTCGGACACGCCGCCTTGCTGTTTGAGTTTGTCGAGCCGGTGCGCCGACAGGTCATCGGGATCCCACTGCGCCGCGGGGATCATCCCCAGGAACGGCAACTGCAATTCGCGCTCCACGTCCTCGGCCAGCTTGATCGAATCGTCAATGTACTCAATGAAGAACGCCAACGCCAACCCAAGTCCCAGCCCAAACGCAGCCGCGACCAACAACCCTTTAGCCTTCTTGGGATAAACAGGATCGATTTCGAGTGTCGCAGGCTCGAGCACTGAAATGCTGCGGGAATTAAAGCCCTGGGATGCATCAATTTTTAGCAGTTGTCCAAGCAGGGTATTGTGAAGTGTCCGAACGCGCTCGGCGTCTTCTCGAAGAGTTTTGAGTTCAAAGATGCGGCTATTCTCGGTGATTGCCGCCGCATCGAGTTGCTTTGACACGATCATCATTTCATCATAGCGTTTTTGAGCCATTAGCAATTCGGCATCGGCCTTCTTGCGGATGAAGTCCAATTCGGTCTTCACTTGATTGGTGGCCTCGGCCAAATCTCGCTCCGTGGCAATCAACGTCGGATGCCGCGGCTTGTAAAGCTTGCTGGCCTCGGCAAGCTTGGCCTCCAAAGTCTGGCGCTTGCGTTCAAATTCAAAAATCCGTACACCCTCCTCGCGGCTCAACCCTCCCAAACTGGCGCGTGAGAGGAGTGCTGATTCATCTCCACCGGCATCGTCGTCCGTATCTCTGACAATCACTCGCACTGACGGTTCGAAATGTCCCTCCGTTTGGAGTGAGGAAGCGTTGAATTTTCCCCATTGGTCGGCGTACTCTGCCGGTTTGACGGCATTTGAGTTCATTAAACCTGCTTTAATTTTGGCCGTAATCTCGGACGCAGTTAAACCCTGCACCGAAATCTCACCGATGGGGGGAAACTGAATCTTGCCATCAAGAGCTACTTGAACCCGCCGATTGAGATGGGGTGCCTCCGTGACTATGATGTAGAGATACCACCCCGGCTCTACGGGATTGGGGTTCCCTGCCGATTCCTCCAGCGCCCCCCCCATTGTTTGGGAGACCTCTTGCTGTTTGCTCAAGTAAGCCAAGACCGCAGTTGCCTCGGGCTGACTGTCCAAAAACTCCTTTCGTGACTTGGCTTCGGAGAGATCTGCGGTTGCCTTGGCGATGCGACCCGCATTGTAGGCGTATCGTTTCAGCCAGTGGTAACTGGTATTGTCGATATCAGTGATGTTGTGCTCCCGAGTGAACGCCATAATCCGTTCATTGGCGGCCTTAAGCTCTTGAGAGAGCCGGTTTACTTCTCTCGTCAAACTAAGCAACGCCAACTCGGAGCCTTGAGCACGCTGCTCATCTCGGAAGCGGAGATACTCATCGGCGAGGGTATCTGAAAAATCGCGTGCAAAATCCCGAGAGGTGCTGTCAGCTGTGATCAAAATGATATCCGACCCCCGCACCAGCGAAACCTTCAAGTCATGAAGTTGTTCCTTAATTTCATCGGGGGTCTTCTTCATCCGTTGCTGGACGCGCTTGAGCATCGTCTGGCTCAACATCACATCAATTTGCGTCCCAAAAAAAGTCTGTTCACCCTCCTGCTTCACCTCAGCCGTCTGCACCGCATTACCGGCACGTGTCACCAGCAGTTTGGCGTTGGCTCGATATACTTGCTGGCGCGTGAATAGAAACGCGGTGGTGCCAGCCATTGATACAAGAAAACACACCAAAATCAGCCATTTGCGTTTCAACAGAATGGCGAGGTACTCTTTGACGTCCACGGTCTCGGATTTCTGCTCCAGCACAGGTTGATTTGTCATGACGACGGACTCCTCTCCATTACGAGCATCACCACAAGTTGACGATCTTTTCAGGGACAATCACCCAGTCCCCGTTGCGCAACGCGACGTCGTTCTCAAACTCCCCCTTGTCCATGATGCGTTGCACGTTTACAAACGTCTTATACTTCCGGCCGTCTTGGCAGTAGCGAATGATTTGCACTTTGCCGAGATTCGCAAACACGTCGCCACCGCCCGACGCCAATATGGCCTTGGTCAGGGTGAAGGATTCCTCCGCCGGTAGTTGGATTGGCCCCGCACGCCCCACCCTCCCCAACACGTAAATAATCCCCGGGGCAAGTCGCGACTCTCGCTCCACCGTCACTTCCACCGTGGCCTGCCGAAAATAGTCCCGCTCCAATGCCTCTTTAATCTTGGCGCCCAACTCCTCGGCCGTCAGCCCCGCAGCCGTGAAGCGACCCAGTGGTGGAAAATCAATCACACCGCCCGGGGGAACAATGTATTGCCGATTCAGACTCGAGTCTTCCGTCACATAGATTGTGACCTGCGCGCCGGGGCCGATGAGTGGGGATTTGGGTGCCTCGACCACGGCACCGACGACCTCGTTGGTGGAGTCACTGACACGGGTAGTTGGCCCTTCCATGCCCTCGGGCACCACCGATTGCACTGCACAATCCAACTCTCTGAACTCCTCGTTGGTCAGCACTTGCACCGCTACATTCTTGCCGGAACCGGAGGTATCACACCCACTGTTGAGGAGAAGCGCTGCCAAAGCACAACAATAAACAAGTGGCCACATAGTCAAGGAATGGTAGCCGCCTCGACCGGCTCCGTCAAGCCAGCCGATACACGCTTTTTGGTTTGCAATCATTCTAGCACCAAGACAATCTGCCGCGTCGCGCATGAGTTCACCCCAAACGCATCACCAAGCCCTTAAAGACTTGATTGCCAAAGGCGACTGGGATACTGCCCAAGCCCTCTGGCTTGACCTTGCCACGCAACTTTCAGACCAACCGGAGTTTCTGCTCCTACTGGTCAAGGAATTCGCCGATGCCGGCAATGCTGACCTCGCGGCGGAGCTTGCGGCGCTGATTGCCGGTCAGCTCAAATCCGCCGGCAAACCCCACGAATGGCTCTTTGCCCTCAAACTCCAAGCCCCCGCCAAACCTACCGACAAAGCTCTCCGCACGGAACTCCTCGCCGCTTACTCCGCCGCGCACGAAAACGACCCCCGGCTCAAAGCCATTCTCGCCGCTGCTGGCCTCGACCAACCCGGTACATTCTTGCCCGTCGCGATTACCAAAACGGACACTCTCCTCGCGCTCACCCAAGGCGCCTACTGCCTACACAAGAGCTGGGGCTTCGGCCGCGTCAAAGCCTTCGACACCGCCCTCAACCGCATCGTCATCGCCTTCCCTCACAATCCCGATCACGCGATGCAACTGCCGTATGCCGCCGACAGCATCACCCCGGTCAGCCCCGACCACATCGAAGTCCGCAAAGCCACCGACTTGACCGGTCTGAAACAACTCGAACCGCTCACCCTGCTCCGCATCGTCCTCTTGAGCCACAACCGCGCGGCCCGCGCGGACCAAATTGAAACCGCCCTCGTCCCCGCCGTCATCCCCACCGCCGACTGGAAAAAATGGTGGGACACCGCCAAGAAACTCGCCAAGCAAGACCCCCACTTCGACATACCTGCCAAGAAAACCGACCCGGTCACCCTCCGCGCCGCGCCCGTCTCCCAACAAGACGAACTCCTCCAATCGTTCCGTGACGCCAGGAGCCTCACGCAAAAGATCAAAGTCACCCAAGACTTCCTCAAACAACGCGACGACCTCGCCAACGCCGACCTTCTCGCTCAAGAGCTTTACGACGGACTCCGGGAGGCCGTCCAAAAAACTCCGGCAGACAAGCGGGCCGACCGGCTCGAAGCGGCGCTGCTTCTCGAAGAATTACTCCCCCAGCAAGAGTCACCACTCGTCGCCACCATCCTCGGCGACATCCGCGACATCGCCGCCGTGCTCGAACATCTCAGCACTCCGGCTCAGAAACGCGCCATCGCCGCCCTCCGCAAAACCAACCCGGCCATCCTTCTCGACAACTTGAATCGCCTCCCCGCCAAGTCTCTCGACGAACTCACCGACCTCGCTGAACAGGTGGCCCCGCGCCTCGCCCAGCACATCCACAACCAAACCGCCAGCCTCGACCTCCTCTACTGGCTCTGCCGCAGCGTGACCAACCCCAAGGCCACCGACTGGGCCGATGCCATTCCCCGGCACGCCCTCCTCGTCGCCGTGCTCAATGCCATCGAGAACTCCGCCAGCCGCTCCCCCACCAAACGCCTGCGCGATCTGCTCTTCAACGACGAAGCGCTCATCGCCGAACTCCTCGCCGAATCCTCCGATGAAATGATCCGCGACTTCAGCCGCCAACTCCTCGCCAGCACCGCCTTCGAGGAACTCGACCGGCGGTCCCTCATGGCGCGCATCGTCAAAGAACACTCTTTCGTCCAAGAACTCCTCGTCACCAAAGTCGTCAAAGAACAACCGCTCATCGTCTCCCACGCCAGCTACGAGAAACGCCGCGCCGAACTCGAAGAAATCATCAGCAAGAAAATCCCGGAGATCGCCAAGGAAATCGGCCACGCCCGCAGCTACGGCGACCTCCGCGAAAACTTCGAGTACAAGGCCGCCAAACAACAACAACGCCTCCTCTTCCGTCGCCGCGGCGACCTCGCATACCTCCTCCGCAAAGCCCAACCCACCCACTTCGCCGATGTTGCCACCGCCACCGTCCAAATCGGCACCACCGTCACCCTCACCGACCTGACCGCCGGCAAGTCGCACACCTACCACATCCTCGGCGCCTGGGATGGCGACCCGGCCCGCCAGATCATCAGCTACCCGGCCGCCCTCGCCCAAGCCATGCTTAACAAACCGGTTGGCACCACGTTCCAAGCCGCCGATGATGCCGGCACCCTCCGCTTCCGCATCGAACGCATCGAGAAAACCCCCGCCGAAATCCTCAGCTCGCTCTAGCCGGCGCCTCGGGGCGACTTCTTATCGAAGCGCCCTCCTGCTAGACCTTCGCGCCGCCGGAGAAGTAGGACTCAAGCCAGTTCGCTGTCGTTCCGCTTCCCTCGCTGTTGTATGTTGTCCGCATGGCCGGTAATCCCGCGTTGATTGAGGAGATCCGCCGCGAGATTCGGGCGGTGGGTGGGCGCATCACCTTCGCTCGCTTCATGGAATTGGCGCTGTATCATCCCCAGTACGGCTACTACACCAGCGGACTCAATCGCACCGGCAAAGCCGGTGATTACTTCACCAGCGTCAGCGTCGGGCCGTTGTTTGGGCGGATTTTAGCCCGGCAATTTCAACTGTGGGGCATCCGTGATGTGTTGGAAGTTGGCGGTCACCGGGGACAACTGCGCGCGGACATCCTGGCCGCGGCTGCGGACTTGGATTACCGCGTCATCGAGGCCGGTGACTCGTTGCCGGACAAAATTACCGGTTGCGTTCTCTCCAACGAACTCCTCGACGCCTTCCCCGTCCACCGCATCCACGGCGACTGCGAAGTTTATGTAACTTGTGACTTCCAGGAAGAACTCGGTCCGCTCTCCGATCCGCGGTTGCCGCGCCTGCCGGCGGGCTACCGTTCGGAGATCAACTTGCGCGCGCAAGACTGGTTGCGCGCCATTGCCGACCGGCTGACGAGTGGTTACATCCTGACGATTGATTACGGCTTGGAGCGCGCGGAGTACTTCGCTCCGCATCACAAGGACGGCCACCTGCAATGCTATCACCGGCACACGAAGTCCGGCCATCCGTACCACCGCATCGGTGAGCAGGACATCACGGCCCACGTCGAGTTTACCTCCCTCATCGAACTCGGCGAACAACTCGGCCTCGAAACCGTCCGCTTCACCGACCAAACGCATTACCTCCTCGAAATCGGCGCCCCGATCATCCGCGAAATTGTCGAACGCGATGCCGGCAAACTCAGCCCCGAACGCAACGCCATCCACCAACTCACCCACCCCGGGCTGATGGGCCGCGCCTTCAAAGTTCTCATCCAACAAAAACGCCCACGCTAAATTCCCAGCGGCGCGAATGTTTTCGCGCGCAAAACCGCACGGAGCGCAGGTGGCCTTCTTTTTGCATATCCGGTCGCCAGACCATGCGTTACCTCGTCTTCGGCGACATCCACGGCAACCTGCCAGCTCTCGAAACCGTCCTCGCCGCCGCCCGCCACCACCGGTTTGACGCCTGTCTATTCGTTGGCGACCTCGTCGGCTACGGTCCCGACCCCCTGCCTTGCATCGCCCAACTGCGGGACTGGCAACTGACCGGCCATCTCGCGTGGGTGGCCGGTAACCACGATCTGGCGGCGCGCGCGACCGACCCCATACTCGGCTTCATACCGGAAGCCGCCGAGACACTGGCGTGGACACGCCACCAACTTCGCGGTTGTGACCGTTCCCGTGATTTTCTGTCAGCCGCTCCCACCGCCGCCCGCGTCAACGACCACATCTGGCTGACGCACGATTCCCTCGTAGAACCCGGCAGCGGCACCTATCAACGCGACCTCCACCAAGCCGCGCAAGAACTAACCACGCTGCGGCAGCTCCACGGTCGCGTCTGTTTCTACGGCCACACACACGTCCTTCGCGCCGACGTCTTGGAACAGAAAACGGAAGCGAAACGCCTGCATTTCCCCGCCCACACCGGACCGGATGCCGACCCGGTACCACTGTTGTTGCTGCCCCATCAAACCGCCCTCATCGGCGTCGGCTCCGTCGGCATCCCCAAAAACCGCGCCCGCCACGCCGAATTCTTCATCCTCGACACGGACGACGAGCAGGTCTGGTCCGTCGAAAAATACGCGGTGGACTACCCTCGCTACCAAACCCGCGCCCGGCTCCACGACCATCTCATCCCCGCCTGTACCGTCCCCGTGGTCGAGCAGATCTGCCGCTGGCTCTGATCCGGTCGCCCGCCCACTCGCGGGGACGCGCGCGCCACCTTCCCCACTTTCGGCCGCCGGTTAAAACTTTTAGCTTGGTTGCCGCATCTGAATTGCCGATGCTGGCCAACGTGAATTCCGAGGTTGCGAAACCGGACGATGCCGAGTTGGTGCGGCGGCTCCAAGCGCGCGACAAACGCGCGATGGAAGACCTGCTACAATTCCACGGCTCCAAGCTCTACGGCGTCGCGCTCCAGATCACCCGCAATGACACCGACGCCCAAGAAGTCGTCCAAGACGCGCTGCTGAACATCTGGAACAAGATCAGTTACTTCGAAGGCCGGTCGGCCTTCACCTCCTGGATGTACCGCGTCACCGCCAATGCCGCGCTGATGAAGCTGCGAAAAAACAAACGCTTCGAACGCGACGTGCCCCTCGATGCCGCCCGCGAGGACAACGATCTGCCCACCATTCAACTGCCAGACCCCAGGGCCGCGCCCGACCGGGATTTGACCCGCGCCGAACTGGGCGACCGGGTGCGCACCGCGATTGACGGACTGGAAGAACCGTACCGGACGACCGTGCTGCTGGCGGACGTGGAGGAGCTGAGCATGGACGAAATCGCGGGCGCGATGGACGTGACGGTCCCCGCCGTCAAAAGTCGGCTCCACCGGGCACGGCTTGCGCTCCGCAAGGCGTTGCTGCCGTATTTGAAGGAAACAGTATGATCAAAGGCGTCGTCAACTATTTCAAATGCTTGCTTAACCTCTCGGACTGCAAAAACGTCCACCGGCTCCTCTTCGATTACGTCGAGGGCAATCTGCCACCCGAGAAACACGCCAAGCTCACCACCCACCTGCGGGACTGCCCCCTCTGCTTGGAATACGTCAACACCTACAAGCTCACCGTCCAAGCCTGCCACCAATGCGCCCCCACGCAGACTGACATGCCACCCGAACTGGCTGACAAACTGCGCGCCTTCATCCAAAAAGAACTCTGACCACGCTCGCCGCGCCGGCGGTGGCGCGAGCGAAAGGGAACAGCTTCGCGGGGACGCTCAGTCCACTAACCGTGACGTTTCCCCTTTGCAGTTGAGCCAGTGACGGTTTTGGCGTACACCATCTCAGACGGTGCGCCCGTAGCTCAGTTGGATAGAGCATCGGATTTCTAATCCGGCGGTCAGGAGTTCGAATCTCCTCGGGCGCGCCACTTGAGGAACCATGAGAATATTGTACGCCTTGATTTTCGCGAGCGTGTGGCTCACCGGCTGCGCGGGGCCGTCCGCCACGGGCCCCGCCGATTGGGCTGCCGGTCCCGTGGCGGTGGAACCCGCGCCGGCCACCGTGACGTTGGTGAACTCCGAACTGCGGTTTGTGGTGATTGATTTTGGCGACACCACGATGCGGGGCATCGGCGCGACGGTGGAATTGTTTCGCGGTGAGACGAAAACCGCCACGGTGCGGTTGACCGAACCGGCCCGAGGCCGATTCATCACCGCCGACATTCTCGACGGCGAACCGCGCGCCGGCGACAAGGTCAGATAATCCCATGCTCAGCGTCACCGAAGCGCGCACGGTGATTGTGGCGGCGGCCCAGCCGTTGCCATCCCGGATGATGCCGACCGGCGCCGCGCTGGATTGCGTGGCGGCGGCGGACATCGTCAGCCCCTTGAGCCTGCCGGCGTGGGACAACAGTGCCATGGATGGGTATGCGGTCCGGTCGGCAGACGTGGCCGGAGCGTCGGAAAACAGTCCGATCCATCTGCGGGTGATGGCGACCTTGGCCGCCGGGACGGCGGCCGCCACACCGGTGGAAGCGCAGTCGTGTGTGCGGATTTTTACGGGAGCGCCCCTGCCGGCCGGCGCCGACGCCGTCGTGATGCAGGAGGATACCCGGCCCCATCACGAGGGGTACATCGCCGTGCTCGACGCGGTCGCCGCCGGTGAAAACATCCGGCGGGCCGGTGAAGACGTGCAGGCCGGTGATGTGGTGGTGAAGGCTGGGACGCTGCTCAACCCCGCACAGGTCAGTCTGGCGGCGGCGGTCGGCGTCGCGGAGTTAGCGGTGCATCCGCGCCCGCGGGTAGGCGTGCTGGTGACCGGCGCGGAGGTGGTGGAGGCCGGCCAACCGTTGCGAGCCGGCCAGATTTACGATTCCAACAGCTTCCTCATCGGCGGGTTGGTGCTGCGCGCCGGGGGTGAGTGGGTCAACCTCGGCATCGCGGACGACACGAAGGAGGCGCTGGCGGAAAAGTTGGAGTACGCATTAACGGAGTGCGACGTGGTGATCACATCCGGGGGCGTGTCAGTGGGCGAATACGATCTGGTGAAAGACGTGTTGCGCGACCTCGGCTGTCAGCAGCAGTTTTGGAAAGTGGCGATGAAACCCGGTAAGCCGTTCGTCTTCGGCACGCGTGAGCACCGGCTCGTGTTTGGTCTGCCCGGAAATCCCGTCAGCGCGGCGGTGACATTTCTGTTGCTGGCGAGGCCGGCCGTGCTGCGACTGCGCGGATTAGCCGATGTGGACCTGCCACAGGTGACCGGCGAAGCGACGGCGGATTTCGTCAATCGCGGGGACCGACCGCATTACATGCGCGCGCGCTGGGAAGCCGGGAAGATTTCTCTTCTCCCCCGGCAAGGCTCGCACGTCATCACCTCGCTGGCCAACGCCAACTGCCTCGTCGAAGTGCCGCCCTGCCGCACCATCCCCGCCGGCACGTCGGTCGCCGCGCAATTATTTGCGTGACCGCGCCCGCCGCCAGACCAGCGCCCCGCCCACGCCAAGCAGAAGGACGGTCGAAGGTTCGGGGATAATCGAACTGGTCACCAAAAAGTTGTCAACGCGCACGGTGCCAGTGCCCCCTGGATTGTCCGTGGTCGTAAGGCGAAAAAAGACTGTCGGCTGATTGTTGAGAGCCGTGATGGCGGTCAAATTATAGTTGAAGGTGAAACTCGCCAACCGCGTGACGCTATTCCAGTTGCCGTTCTCGTTGAGTACGACGTACGAATTATGATCAGTGAAGGATATCCCGTCTGTGCTGTACTGCAGAATGAAGTCATCTGGTCCGGCTGTTGAGCGCCCCTGATCCCACTCCAACTTGATGCTATGAAAACCTAGCGTGCTCACTTGGAACTGAAAGTACTCACCTGTATTCCACTGGTTGGCTGCGAATGATTCTAGTGAGCCGTTGCCTAATGGATTAGTAAAAGTAGCGCCTCCCACTTGGGTTGCTTGTCCACTACCCACTTCAGGCGAGTGCGGCCCACTCGTGCTGGGAACACTGACTTCGAATGTCCAGAGCGCATTGGTAACGACAGTGGCGTGAGCGGCTGTGGCGGCAAAGAGTGCGACGCTGGCAGCAAGACAACGGACAAACTTATAGTTTTTCATTGTGCATTCCTTTCTCCAAGTGCGCGAAGAGTGCTCCCAACTAAAGCGCATTACAAGAGTGCAAAAGTGACGATTTTGTGACGGTTGGAATGCGGTTGACCGGGGTTTAGGGGGCGGCCTAGAGTTGGAGCATGATTCTTCCGGTTACCATCTTGAAACATCCGTTGGCGCAGAGCTATTTGGCGGACATTCGCGAGGAGACGGCGTCGCGGGCGGTGGTGCGGCAGCGGATTCGGGCGCTTTCGCTCCTACTGTTTTATGAGGCGACACGGGATTTGCCACAGGCGCGGGTGCGGGTGAAAACGCCGTTGGCGGAGACGGACGGGGTGCGGGTGGGGACCGCGGTGGGGTTGGTGCCGATTCTGCGCGCGGGGCTGGGGATGGTGGATGGGATTTTGGAAATCATCCCGGATGCGCGGGTGTTTCATTTGGGAATCTTTCGCGACGAGAAAACGCTGGAGCCGGTGGAGTACTACAGCAAGCTCGCGCATCATCCGCCGGTGGAGACCGCGTTCATCTTGGATCCGATGCTGGCGACCGGCGGGTCGGCGGTGGCGGCGGCGACCCGATTGAAATCGTGGGGCGTGAAGCGGATCAAATATCTCGGCTTGTTCGCCGCGCCCGAAGGCGTGAAGAATTTGACCGCGCAGCATCCGGACGTGGAGATTTTCGTTTGCACCGTGGATTCGCACCTGAACGACCGCGGGTACATCGTGCCCGGCATGGGCGACGCGGGTGACCGGCAATTCAGCGGGGCGTAGCACGTGGATGTTTGCCGCCGGGACGGCGGCGGGGAGTGGCGGCGAGAAGTGATGGCCGGCCCGCACAGGCGGGACGCCTATGCCACCAGTCAGTTACAACGGCTCGGCACGCGGGGCGATGCCCCGGGAACTGTGGGCGTGGCACAGGGCAATGGCCAGCGCGTCCGCCGCATCGGGCGAAGGCAACGTGGACAGGCCGAGTTGGGCTTTGATCATCTGCGCGACCTGTGTCTTGCCGGCGGCGCCGCGGCCGGTGATGTTCTGTTTCACCTTGCGCGGCGCGTATTCGTAGATTTCCAAGCCCTGCCGGGCGGCGGCGGCGATGATGACGCCGCGAACTTGGCCGAGCGTGAACGCGATCCGCGTGTTCTGCACGTACACCAAGCCTTCAATCGCCATGACCTGCGGCTGGTGCTGCGCGATCAATTCGGCAATGGTGTCGCCAATTCTGACGAGGCAACGCGAGGGCAGGAGACTGGCCGGATTTTTGATCTCGCCGTGAGCGACGGGCCGAAATTCGTTGCCCGACACGGCCACGACACCAAAGCCGGTCGAGCGCAGGCTGGGGTCAACGCCGAGGATGTTCATGTCAGCCGGCGGCAAGCAGTGCTTCGGGGATGTCGGCGGTGGAGTACACGTTTTGGACGTCGTCGTTTTCTTCGAGGGCTTCGACGAGGGCGAGGATGGACTTGGCGGCTTTTTCTTCGGTGACCGGTACGGGGGTCAGCGGAAGGAAAGCCACTTCGGCGGAGTCGGGTTTGAGGTTCCGGGCTTCGATGGCTTTGTGGACGGCTTCGAATTGGTGCGGGTCGGTGGTGACGGTGTGCGCGGCGGCGTCGGTGACGAGGTCTTCAGCGCCGGCGTCGAGGACGAGGGTCATCAATTCATCCTCGCTGATCTGGTCTTTGGGGATGATGATCTGACCGCGGCGGTGGAAGAGGTGTTTGGCGGCCGCGAGGTGACCACCGTGTTTGGTGAAGATCGCCCGAATCTCACCGGCAGTCCGGTTCTTGTTGTCGGTCAATGTCTCGACCAATAGCGCCAAGCCGCCGGCGTAGCCTTCGTAGGTGAACTCCTCGAAGCTCTGGCCGCCGAGTTCGCCGGCGCCTTTCTTGATGGCGCGCTCGATGTTGTCGGCCGGCATGTTGGCCGCGCGGGCCTTGAGCAGGATGGTGCGGAGGCGGGGGTTGAAGCCGGGATCACTGCCGCCGTGTTTGACGGCGACGGACATTTCCTTGCCGAGTTTGGCGAAAATCTGGCCGCGCTTGGCGTCAATGCCGCCCTTGAAATGTTTGACCTTCGCCCACCGGGAATGACCAGCCATAGCGCGCGAATCTTAGTGGGCACCTCGGACGGCGCAACAGTTTTTTAACGCTTTCGCCATGCCTCTTAACTCACGCCGCCGTTCCTTTCCGGCGATGATGCTGACGTGAACCCAAGCGAACTGCTGACCCTGTTGATCTTTTTTGGCTTGCTGATCGGACTGGCGCCGCTGCTGGGCGCATGGATGGCGCGGGTGTTTGAGCGGGAGACTGCCGGGCGACTCGAACGTTGGATCTACCGGCTCGGGCGCGTGGAGCCGCGGGAGGAAATGTCCTGGAAACAGTATCTCGGAGCCGTGCTCATCTTCAACGCAGTCGGATTCGTCGCCCTCACGGGGCTGCTGCTGTTGCAGACGCCCCGGCTCTCCTGGCATCTCGCGTTCAACACCGCGGTAAGTTTTGTCACTAACACCAACTGGCAGGCCTACTCTGGCGAGAGCACGATGAGTAACTTTACCCAGCTGGCCGGGCTGGCCGTGCAAAATTTCCTCAGCGCCGCCACCGGCATCGCCGTGATGCTGGCGATCGCGCGCGCCTTGAAACGCGCTTCCACCAAGACCATCGGCAATTTCTGGCGCGACCTGACGCGGGCCACCCTGTACGTGTTGGTGCCGCTCTCCCTCGTCCTCGCAGTCGTGCTCGCGTCGCAGGGCGTCGTGCAAACGTTCGCTCCCCATCGGACGGTGACGACTCTCGAAGGCGCGGAGCAAGTCCTGCCTCTTGGGCCGGTCGCCTCACAAGTCGCCATCAAACAACTCGGCACGAACGGCGGCGGGTTCTTCGGGCAGAACAGCGCGCATCCGTTTGAGAATCCGACGCCGCTCGCGAATTTTCTGGAAATGCTCGCGCTCCTGCTGTTACCGGCGGCGCTGGTGTCCACGTTCGGCCACATGGTCGGCGACCGGCGTCACGCGTGGTGTTTGTTTGGCGTGATGCTCGCGCTGCTGCTCGCCGGCTTTACCCTCGCCTACTGGTCGGAAACCCGCTACGGCACGCTGGAAGGCAAAGAAGTCCGCTTCGGCGTGCTGAACAGCGTCCTCTGGAGCACAGCCACGACCGCGACCTCCAACGGTTCGGTCAACGCGATGCACGACAGCTTTTCACCGCTGGCCGGGCTTGTCGCGCTCTGGAACATGATGCTCGGCGAAATCGTCTTCGGCGGCGTCGGCTCCGGCATGTACGGAATTTTGCTGCACGTCTTGCTTGCCGTGTTCATTGCCGGGCTGATGGTCGGACGCACGCCAGAATATCTCGGCAAAAAAATCCAAGCGTGGGAAGCGACGTGGTCGGT
>CAZJCX010000041.1:0-3398 GCA_964544425.1 uncultured Verrucomicrobiota bacterium | reverse complement strand
GCATCGCCAGTACGATCCCCGCCGGGCTGTCGAGTCTCAACAATGCCGGCCCGCACGGCCTGAGTGAAATTTTCTACGCGTTCTCGTCCGCCGCGAACAACAACGGCAGCGCGTTCGCCGGCCTCAACGCCAACACGCCGTTCTACAACCTGAGCCTCGGCGCGTGCATGTTGATCGGACGTTTCATCGTCATCATCGCCACGCTCGCGATTGCCGGCAGCCTCGCCGCCAAGAAAACCGTGCCCGCCTCACCCGGCACGTTCCCGACCAACGGCTTGACGTTTGCCGTCGTACTACTGGGCATCATCGTCATCGTCGGCGCGCTCACATTCTTTCCCGCGCTCTGCCTCGGCCCAATCGTCGAACACGGTCTCATGCTGGCCGGGAGGGTTTTCTGATCAAGACGTCTTGAGCAACGTCTTCAGTTTCGCGCGAACCGATTGCATCACGTCTGCCGGCAACGAGCCAATCGCGCCACTGATGACTGAGTCGTTCAACGTGACGAGTTTATCCGCGCGAATCACGGAGGCAGTTTTGAGTCCGGTCTGTTTCCAGTTCAGGTGACTGGGCGTGACCGGAGTTGCCGAAGGAAGCCTTGCCGCTTCCATGTTGGTGGCGATGAACGCGACCACAAAATCGTTGGGCGTGTCGCCCGGCGCGAGCACAACGCGCGGACGCCGTTTCGTATCAGTGAGCGAAGTAAAAGGAGACGCGGCGATGACGATCTCGCCCGCGCGAAACATTACCGGCCTTCTCCGAACCTCGGATTACGGCGCTCCGGCAACACATCCGCATCGGAATACAACTCCGGCTCCTCCCGCAAGAACCCGAACGCCCCACCAGCAGCCGCCAAGGTCGCGAGGTCAAGTCCGTTCTCGCTCTCGTCGAACGCCAGCACCGCCAGATGCGCGTGCGCCGGCAACTCGACATTCTTCGGCAACCGCAACACCCCGCCGCTGACTTCAATCGGGATCGTCTTCATTGTCGCGGATAGCTTAGCCCGGTTGATGGGCGGTTGCAATCACGCGCTCTGCCTCGGCCCAATTGTCGAACACGGTCTCATGCTGGCCGGGAGGGTTTTCTAAGAAAAGAAACGCCCGGCTAACCTTGCGGATTGCCGGGCGACAAAGACTTACCGGCAGGATCAACTACCGTATTTCTTGCCAGGTTTCTCGCGGACGACCATTGGCGCACCCGAAGACGACAACCCTTCCAGTACCACCGCCGGCACCTTGCCGGCCCCGAGCACTTCCTTGGCATCCAAAACCTCGATGCCTACGAGTGTCTCACCGGCGCCGATGTTGAGCGCAACCTCCTCGTTCAGCCGCACGGTGCGACACTGCTGCTTCCCTTCGACGAAGCGAATGTAGAGGGCGTCAATTTCTGAGTCGTAGCTGATTTTCATGGTTCGACCTCCTAAAAGTAGAACGTGTACACGGTGATGACAACTATTTCGTTCGCTTCTTCTTTGATGACCGGTGCGACCTGTTTGATTGCATACGACTGCCCCTGCCATGTCTTACCGAACGAGAAATTGTACCGGCAAAGTTCCCGGCCACGCTTGGTGGGTTCACGCGCGCCTTTGGCGATCGCCTACCGGACTTCAGTCTCACTTGCGCCACGTTCGCGCGCCTGCTCGCGAGCATGTTTGGTCAATCGGATCGGCTTCATTGGCCTGACACTGTGGCGTGATAGGTTACAGGTCGGAGCACGAAAGCACCGCCTTTCAACGTGGGGCGTTTCATCGGCAAGACTCGCGGCTTCTTGCTCATGGTCGAAAAGACCAAATAGAGATAGTAGTTCTTCAGGCTCGATGCCTTCTCCAGTTCGTTGCTGCTTATGTAAAAGCCGCGATCAAGGTTGCCAGCAGTGGTTGCCTTCACTTCAATACGTCGCTCTGTCCCATCCTCGTCGAATGAAAGCACGTCAAACCCAGCACCGTCGTCCTCATCTGAAACGTGTTTGATTTGTGAGGCAAGTTTGGATTTACCGGCATGCTTCAGCCGCTTCCGCTCCAGATCAATCACAATGGCCTCTCCTGGATCTCCGATGCGCTTCAACTGGCCTTCGCGTTTCTCATAATCTGGCTTCCCTCCTCCAGCGGATTTATGCTGAGCCTGTGGCGCTGAGGCCGGCATCTCGGAAATAAACTCAGCGCCATCGAGTGCCTCGCCAAGAACCGGGACATTAATAAGTGATTTATCCGGTGTCTCAAGGTCGGGCGGATAGTCGAATACATCGTAGAGAAATCGCATGTAGAGTGCGGGGTGGTGAGACATCAACTGAGGCCAGGTTGCCCGGTATTCCATGAGCGCTCGTTGCATATCCGCACCGCAGTCAAACGTGCCGGGAAGATTCAGGCAGGCAATGAAATGATGTAGATGTTCCTCCGAGTAGATCGGAGCAAACTTGTCTGGATGGTAAAGAAATAACAGCTTGCCCTTGAACATGGGTGAGATCGGGTTGTCCGCAATTGCATCGGCGTCTCCAGCGTCGGCAGCTTTCAGCAACTCAACGATGGCATTCTTGACCGACGCGAACGCTTTATCAGCAGTGCTACCCCAATGCGGAACAAATCGATATTTCTCGGTCGAGTCGCTCTTCGTCCTGCCATAGTAGACCCCAAACTTAAAAGCGGTTGCTCCCAAGATGCGACCAAGGGAGTCCATTTCGCGCTCGAGCCGATAGCAAAAGGATTGGTTATCTGCTCCCTTGCCAATCACGTACTCATCGAGCGACAGCTTGGGAATCCGTTTGATCGGATAATCAGAGACAAAGTTTCGCCGCATGGTCTCGGCATGTTTCCACTCGTCCTTATAACATTTGGCGAAAATAGGAACACGCCCCGTGATTTTCTCCGCCATCTCCAATCGATTCATTTCATCACCTGCGATCTTTGCGCGCAGTATGCTCCCACCCATCAGCGGGAGCAAGCTGACGGTAGGTCTTCGCTGCGCCGGAGCGTTAGCAACTTTTTAACGTCTTTCGGTCCTCGTTTAATTACCCACCCGGCGCAGGCTTGCCTACATTAGCCTGCGTATGAGCACTCGCATCGAAACCAATTACCGCGAACTCGTCCGGCAAGCCGTCGTTGAGTCGTTCAAGAAACTCGACCCGCGCGACCAGATCAAAAACCTTGTCATGTTTGTCGTCTACCTCGGCGCGATCATCACGACGCTGTTTCTGTTCCACGAGTTCAACGGCTTCAATCTCCAAATCTGCCTCTGGCTCTGGTTCACGTGCCTCTTCGCGAACTTCGCCGAAGCGATGGCCGAAGGCCGCGGCAAGGCCCAGGCCGAAGCCCTCAAACGCACCCGCAAGGACACGCCGGCAAAGAAGCTGGCGGAACCTGGCCGCGACGCAAAGCGAGCGGTGGTCTCCGCCACGGATCTGCGTAA
>CAZJCX010000040.1:16177-19749 GCA_964544425.1 uncultured Verrucomicrobiota bacterium | reverse complement strand
CCTTGGCCGCCGTGGCAATTCCGGAAATCAACCCGCCGCCGCCGATAGGCACAATCACGGTATCCAAGCCCGGGATTTGCTCGACGAGTTCGAGGCCGAGCGACGCTTGGCCGAGGATGATGTCGAGGTCATCGAACCCGTGGACATAAACTTTGCCGGAGGCGGCTTCGAGTTGCCGGGCGTGAGTGGTGGCCTCATCGAAATTGTCACCGTGCAACACGACGGTGGCCCCGTAACGCTCAATGTTGGCGCGTTTGATGAGCGGTGCGTTGCGCGACATGACGACGGTCGCGTGGATGCCAAGCCGGCGCGCCTGAAACGCGACTCCTAAGCCGTGATTACCGGCGCTGGCGGTGACGACGCCGCAACGGCGTTGGTCGGCGGTAAGCTGGAGGAGTTTGTTGGCGGCGCCGCGCTCCTTGAACGCGCCGGTGGCTTGGAGATTGTCGAGCTTGGCATAGACGTTTGCGTGAAACATCTCACTCAATGCCGGTGAGCGCGGACAGGGTGTGCAATCAATGACATCGCGGATGCGTTCCCGCGCCTGTTGCATCATGGCCAAGGTAAGCGGAGCGGTCATGCGGTATTACCGGAGAGAACGCGCACGCCGTAGCGGTCGAGTTTCACTTCATTCGTCACCGGGGTATCGGCGAGCACGTCCCGGTAGGTTGCATCCAAGGCAACTGAAACGGCGTGACGATTGAAGTTCATCAGAAAGATGTACCGGGTGCGGCCGTCCGTGCGGACTTGCGCCGTGACGCCCGGTGGCAGCGGCACGTTGATCGCCCGCTGGATGCCCACCTCGGTGATGAGCTTGCCGTAGAGATCAGACAGGAAGTTGCCGGTGGTGCGGGCGGCGATGTAATACGCCTTCCCCTTGCCGAACGAGTTCACCGTCAACGCCGGGCTACCGGCGAAGTATTGATCCGTGAACGTCGCCAGTACTTGCGCGCCCTCGGCGTGGATGACGGAACAAGTGTCCACCGCTTGGTAAGACTTGCCGGTCATGGTGATGCCGACAGATTCGTGCGCATAGTAGCTTTGGCTTTCTTCTTCCCAAACGCCGAACACTTTTCGCAAACCATCGCCGGGGATGCCGCCGAGGTAGCAGAGGTCGGATTCATCCACGACGGCACTCCAATATGTCATCACCGCGGTGCCGCCGCTTTTGACGTACGCCGCGAGCCGGTTGGCAAATCCCGGTCGGAGCATGTACGCCAGCGGGACGATGACGAGTTGGTACGGGGATAAGTCGGCTGTCTGGTCAATCACATCCGCCGGCACGCCCAGCTGCCAGAACGGCCGGTAATGGGCGACACACTCTTGCCGGTACTTGACGTTCTCTCCGAGATATACTTTCGCGCCTTCCCGGGTCGCCCACCAGTTTTCCCAGTCGTGGAGCACGGCGACTTCCGGTTGGACAGTGGTGCCGACAATGTCGTCGAGTTTGGCGAGTGCGCCGCCGACGTCGGCCACTTCCTTGAACTCGCGGGTGTTTTCGCTGCCTTCGTGATCCACGACGGCGCCGTGGAATTTTTCGATGCTGCCACGGCTCTTGCGCCATTGAAAATATTGCACGGTGTCGGAGCCGTGGGCGATGGCCTGTAAACTGGAGAGCAGGTGCATGCCGGGTTCTTTGCGTTTTTTGACGCGGCCACGCGTGGGAATGCTGGGGACGCTTTCCATCAGCATGAACGGCTTGCCGTCTTTCATGGCGCGGCAGATGTCGTGTTGGAACGCCGTGGTGACGGCTTCGCCGAGTTCGTCCGCGTGTTCGTGCCAATTCGGATACGAGTCCCACGAAATCACGTCCATCTCGCGGGCGAACGCACCGTAGTCCAACGTATCGCTGCCGGGCATGAAGTTGGTCGTGATGGGAATGTCGGGCGTGACTTCGCGCAGGGGCGCGGCTTCGGCTTTGAAGAAGTCAATCGTCTGATGCGTCTTGAATCGTTCCCAATCCATCATCAGACCGTGGACGCTGCTGTCAATCGGCGTGACGTAGTCGAAGTCAGGATAGGTGTGCGCCCAGAAGTCGGCCCAGTAGGCGTGGTTGAGTTTGTCAATGTCGTTGGCGTAGCGGTGCCGGAGCCATTGCCGGAACGCGGCGTAGCAGAGGTCGCAGTGGCAGTCGCCGCCGTTGTATTCGTTGGAGACGTGCCAGACGAGCAAGGCCGGGTGGCCTTGGTAGCGCTCGGCGAGCTTGCGGTTGAGGAGCCGGCATTTCTCCCGGTAAATCGGCGAGGTCCGGCAATGGTTGTGGCGGCCCCGGTGTGGCTGCCGCGTGCCGTCGGCGTTGACGCGGCAGATTTCCGGGTATTTCCGGCTCATCCATGCCGGCTTCGCGCCGCTCGGAGTGGCGAGGACGGCGAATGCATTGATTGTCGCCAGTTTGTCCATCACCGTGTCGAGCCAGCCAAATTCGAAACGACCCTCGGCCGGTTCAAGCGTTGTCCAAGAAAAAATCCCAATGGACATGGCGTTGCAGGAGGCCAGTTTCATCAGGCGCATGTCTTCGTCCCAAATGGCCGGAGTGCGAATCCACTGGTCCGGATTGTAGTCACCGCCGTGCAACAGGTGGGAACACTTCGGATTCAGGGGGCCATAGTGTTGAGGCATGGCAATTCTCGGTAAGGCGCCGTTGTTGCCGCCAGTTTGAGGCTTTCGATTCGTCTGTCAAGCGGATGCTCACCGACAGTGGCAGCCGTGGCCACATCGGCGACCGAACATTACATTTGCTCGCTGACTTCGATGCCGAGGAGTTGGAGGCCTTGGTTGAGGGTGGCGGCGGTGTGGTGGCAGAGTGTGAGACGGCTGGATTTCACGGGGTCAGTGGATTGGAGGACGGGGCAGTTGTCGTAGAAGACGCTGAACTTGCCGGCCAAATCGTAGAGGTAGGCGGTGAGCCAGTTGGGTTTGTTGTCGGCGAGGGTGGCGTGGAGGGTTTCGGGGAAGCGGAGGAGATGTTTGGCGAGGTCGAGCTCGGAGGAGTGCGTGAGTGTAACGTGCCCAAGTGTCTGCGGCGTGCCGGCTTTGCGGAAGATGGATTGGATGCGGACGTAGGCGTATTGGAGGTAGGGCGCGGTGTTGCCGTCGAGCGCGAGCATCTTGTCCCAACTGAAAATGTAGTCGGTCGTGCGGTTCTGGCTGAGGTCGGCGTATTTGACGGCGCCGATGCCAACGGCGCGGGCGATGTGTCGCCGTGTCGCTGCCGGCAGGTCGGGATTTTTTTGCGTGACGACCGCCAGCGCGCGTTCTTCCGCTTCGTCGAGCAACTCGGCCAGTTTCACATTTTCGCCCGACCGGGTTTTGAGTGGTTTGCGGTCTTCGCCGAGGATGGAGCCGAACGTGACGTGCTCCATGGCCGGTGGGTGGGGGAGCCATTGGCGGACGGTGGCGAAGACTTGTTTGAAATGGAGTTGTTGGCGGGCGTCGGTGACATAGACGAGCCGGTCGGGCTGCCAGTGTTCGACCCGGTATTTCACCGTGGCGAGGTCGGTGGTGCCGTAGCCGAAACCGCCGTCGCTTTTCTGGATGATGAGCGGCGTGTCTTCTCCTTCGATGAACACGCA
>CAZJCX010000040.1:15881-16150 GCA_964544425.1 uncultured Verrucomicrobiota bacterium | reverse complement strand
GAGGTCGCGGACGACGTCGGCGAGCATCGGGTTGTAAAAACTCTCGCCGAGCGTGTGGTCGAACTTCACGCCCAACCGCGCGTAAGTGGCGGCGAACTGTTGTTGGGACAGCGCGATGATCTTCTGCCAGATGGCGCGGTTCTCGGCGTCGCCTTGCTGCAGTTTTACCAACTCGGCTTTCGCCGCGTCGCGGAGATTCTCTTGCGCGTTGACGTATTTGTAGAGGCGTTCGAGTTCGGCGATCGGGTCGGCGGCAAGCGCGGTGTCGC
>CAZJCX010000040.1:13757-15871 GCA_964544425.1 uncultured Verrucomicrobiota bacterium | reverse complement strand
GGGGTCCTTTTTGAGGGCCTCGTGGTCGAGCTGGGTTTTCCAGCCGTGGATGAGCATGCCGAACTGGGTGCCCCAGTCGCCGATGTGATTGTCGGTGATGACCCGGTGGCCCAGGAATCGGGCGACGTTGGCCAGCGCCGCGCCGATGATGGTGGAGCGGATGTGGCCGACGTGCATGAGCTTGGCGACGTTCGGTCCGCTGTAATCGAACACGATCGTCTGCGGTTTGGTCGCCGGGGCGACCGGCTCGTTCAACTGGCGCGCGACGAAGTCCGGCAGGAGCTTGAAATTGATGAAGCCCGCGCCGGCCACGGTAGGCGGCTCGCAGATGCCGGTCAGGTCGAGTTGGGCGATGATTTGCTCGGCGAGCGCGCGGGGATTTTCTTTCCGCTGTTTGGCGACGGCCATCACGCCGTTGGCTTGATAATCGCCGAATTTCGGGTCGGCGCAGGGGCGCAACAGGGCCGGTGCGCCGAGGGCGCGCTCGACGGCGTCGGAAAGGATGTCGGTGATGGCTGGCATGATGTCCGGATTGAAAACGGAGCGTGAGAATACCGGCCAAGCGCGCGGGTGGCAAGTGCGCTGCGCTCGCAACCGCCGCCGGTGCGCCGAGCGTCCTCGCGAGATTGACTTTTTTCCAGAGGTTCGCGGGGACGATCGGGCCACCGTGGTGGTCTTGGCGGACTGGCGAGCAGCCTTGCTTGCGGTGTGGCGACTGTGATACGGTGCGCGCCAATCTATGAGGTGGGTGGGGTTAATTCTGATCCTTTGCGGCGGCGCGGTTTGGGCGGCGGACGAGCGCGGCGAGCCGGTCACGGTGGACGCGCAGAAACTTTCGTTCGTCGAACAAGACGGTCAGCGCATTGCGGTCGGAGAAGGCGATGTGGTGATTCGATATCAGGATGCCATCCTGCGGGCCGACCGGGCGCGGTTCAATGCGGCGACGAAAGAGGCGTGGGCGGAAGGTCACGTGCGGTTGAACCGCGACGGGCAGGAATGGGTCACCGATTCGATCGAATATAATTTTGAGACCCGCGCGCTGAAGGCGGACGAGGTGCGCGGTTTTGCGGATCCGGTGATTGTGCGCGGGTTCGGACTGGAGCAGACCGGCAGCAATACGTACGTCGTGGCCCAAGCGACGGCGACGACGTGTGATTACGAGCAGCCGCACTACCGGCTTGAAGCGCGTCGGGCGGTGATCCATGCCGGGCAGGAGGTCGTGCTCTACAACGTGACGTTGCGGCTGGGTAACGTGCCGGTGTTCTGGTTTCCGGTCTTGTTGTGGTCGCTCGACGGGGAAGGGCAGCCGTTTGCGCTTTCGGTGGGCAGCAGTTCGCGGTGGGGATTGTTCGCGCTGACGAGCACGCGATTTCGACTCGCGCCGCGCGCGCAGTTGATCGTGCACGTGGACGGTCGGACGGAACGCGGCGCGGCCGGGGGGGCGGACATCCAGTATCGGATGGGTGCGACGGGCCGGGGTTTGTGGCGCGGGTACTACGCGCAGGACGATGACCCGTTCGACTCGCTCGACCGGGCGAACGGGAAAGACCTGGATTCGCAACGCTACCGGCTGCAGTGGCAGCATTGGCAGGATTTGCGGACGCCGTGGCGCGGGGACGTGGCCGGGGGGGATTTGGAGTTGAAGATTGATCTGCACCGGCAGAGCGACACGGATCTGGTGGACGACTTTTTCCCGCGCGAATTTCGCCGCGAGATCGAGCCGCAATCCATCGTGGACGTGACCAAGCGCGGGGAGAACTACACGGTGGCGGTGTTGACGCGGCCGCAGTTCAACGAGTTTTTCGCCGAGGTGGAGCGGTTGCCGGAAGCGACCTGGGCGGTGAATCGGACGCGCATCGGCGAGACGCCGATTTTTTATGAGGCGGTGACGCGCGCGGGGTATTTGCAGAATGAGCCCGGTGACTCCGCCGATCCGGTTTTTACCGGGCACGCGTTCCGCGCGTATTCGTTTCAGCAGTTGCTGGTGCCGGCCCGGTGGTTTGGCTGGCTGGCGGTCGTCCCGCGGGCGGGGATCGGCGGGGCGTACTATTCGGACTCGCCAGCCCGTGACGAAGCGGTGCGCCGCGCGTTGCATCACGTCGGCGTCGAGACGT
>CAZJCX010000040.1:11602-13724 GCA_964544425.1 uncultured Verrucomicrobiota bacterium | reverse complement strand
AGAATCGTCGGCTGGGGATTGACGGCCTGCGTCACATCGTGCAGCCGTTTGCGAATTATCATTGGCTGCCGCCGTCGGACAACCGGACAAACGAGTTGTGGCAGTTCGACACGGAGCGGTTCGTGACGTTGCGCGGCGGTGATGGGCTGACGTTGGCGCGATATTTGCCGGTGGAGATTCCATCGCATACGACGATTGATTCGATTGACCGTCAACATTTCGTGCGGTTTGGGCTGCGGCAGAAAATCCAAACGCGGCGCGACGGTGCAGCGTGGGACTTGGCGGAGTTGGAAGGGTGGACGGATTGGCGCGCCGAGCGGCGAGCCGGGGAGGACGAGTTTTCGGACGCGTTTGGGACATTGCGGTTGCGCCCGACGCGCTGGTTGGCGTTGGACTCGTTTGCCCGGTATAGCCTGGAAGTCGACCGGCTTCGCGAGGTGAACAGCTCGGCGCGGGTGTCGGGCGGCGACCGGTGGGCGGTCGGGGTGGGGAGCCGGTATCTGCGCGACGACAGCAATCTGGTGATCGGGGATGTGGCGTTGCGGTTGGGCCGGCGATGGGTGTTTCAGACGTTTCAACGGGTGGATTTCGAGGACGGACAATGGGAGTCGCAGGATTACGTGTTGCGACAGGAGACGCATGATTGGCTGATCAGTTACGGATTCCGGCATCGGAGCCAGCGGGCGAAGGATGACGAGTTCGCGGTGTATTTCGCGGTGACATTGAGAGCGATGCCGAACATTGGGTTGGCGGTGAACCAAATTGATTTGGGTGCGGATTAATTAAATGGTGAAGATTACGATTGTGGGCACCGGCTACGTGGGCTTGGTGACCGGGACGTGCTTTGCGGAAGTCGGCCACGCCGTCGTCTGCGTGGACAACGACCATCAGAAGGTGGCCCTGTTACAGGCCGGGGGCATTCCGATTTACGAGCCGGGGCTGGCGGAGCTGGTGAAGAAAAACGTCGCCGCCGGTCGGTTGCGGTTCACGGCGGACACGGCGGAGGGCGTGCGCCACGCCGAAGTCATTTTCATCGCCGTGCCCACGCCGCCGCAGCCGGATGGTTCGACGGATTTGAGTTTCGTGGAGAAAGTCGCCCGCGAAGTGGCCGGGGCGCTGACCGAGTACAAGATCGTGGTGGACAAGTCCACCGTGCCGGTCAAGACGGGCGAAAAAGTCGCCGAGACGATCAAGCGGTACAACAAGCAAAACGTCGAATTCGACGTGGCGAGCAATCCGGAGTTTCTCCGCGAAGGTTGCGCCGTGGACGACTTGATGCATCCCGACCGGGTCGTGGTGGGAGTGACAAGCGAGCGGCCGGTGGCGAAGCTGAAGGCGATTTATGAACCGTTCCAGGCGCCGATCATCGTGACGGACATCGCCTCCGCCGAGTTGATCAAGCATGCCTGCAACTCGTTTCTCGCGTTGAAAATTTCCTATGCCAACGCGTTGTCCGCCATTTGCGAAGTCTCCGGCGCGAACATTGACGACGTCGTCCATGGGATGGGGTTGGACAAGCGGATCGGGCGCGCGTTTCTGAATGCTGGACTGGGCTACGGCGGGTCGTGTTTCCCGAAGGATGTGAGCGCGTTTATCCACATCGCCGATCAACTCGGCGTGGACTTTGCGCTAATGAAGGAAGTGGCGCGGATCAATGCAAACCAGATCCAACGTTTCCTCAAAAAAATTCGCGACACGCTTTGGATTGTGAAAGACAAGCAGATCGGCGTGCTCGGTCTCGCGTTCAAGCCGAACACCGACGACATGCGGCTGGCGCCGTCGCTGGATGTCATCCGGCCTTTGGTAAAAGAGGGCGCGAAAATCCGGGCGTACGATCCGCAAGCGATGGCGAAGGCGCGCGAGTACCTCCCGGACATCGAGTATGCCGCCGACCCGTACGCGGCCGCGACCGGCGCGGATGCGCTGGTCATCTGCACCGAGTGGGATGAATTCAAGAAACTGGACCTGGCCAAGCTGAAATCCCTGATGGCGCACCCCACGATCTTGGATGGACGAAATATTTTTGACCCGAAACGAATGCGCGAGTTGGGGTTCACCTACAAAAGCGTGGGGCGCTGACATGGCGGCGGATTATCTGATTACCGGCGGCGCGGGGTTTATC
>CAZJCX010000040.1:10631-11585 GCA_964544425.1 uncultured Verrucomicrobiota bacterium | reverse complement strand
TTCGAACATCGCTGCGCAATTGGTGGGGCAGGGGCGCGCCGTGCGCGTGCTCGACAACTTGCTCACCGGCAAACGCCAGAACGTGCCGGCCGGCGTCGAGTTTATCGAGGGCGATTTGCGCGACCTCGTCGCGGTGCGGCGCGCCGTGGCCGGAGTCAGATTTGTCCTCCACGTCGGCGCCCTGCCGAGCGTGCCCCGGCCGGTCGCCGACCCGGCCGTATCGCACGACATCAACGTCACCGGCACCCTCAACGTCCTGCTGGCGGCGCGCGATGCGAAATGTGAGCGCGTCGTGTTCAGTTCGTCCTCCAGCGTGTATGGCGACACGCCGACTTTGCCGAAACGCGAGGACATGGCGCCGCACCCGCTGTCGCCGTACGCGATTCACAAGCTGACCGGGGAACTTTACTGCCGGGTGTTTTGGCAACTGTACGGATTGCCGACGGTGGCGCTCCGGTACTTTAACGTATTCGGTCCACGCCAAGACCCGCAATCGCAGTACGCCGCCGTGATCCCGCGGTTCATCACCAGCATCCTCGCCGGTCAGCCGCCGGTGATTTACGGTGACGGGCGCCAGACCCGCGACTTTTCGCACGTGGGGAATGTGATTGCCGCCAATCTCGCGGCGTGTCAGGCCGGTCCGGAGGCGTTTGGCGGCGTGTTCAACATCGCTTGCGGCGGCCGCACGGCGCTGCTGGATCTGGTGGCGACGATCAACCGCGCGTTGGGGAAGAATGTTCAACCGCAGTTTGCACCAGCCCGCGCCGGTGATGTGCGGGATAGTCAGGCCGATGTCACGGCGGCTAGGCAGTTCCTGAACTGGACGCCGCAAGTGGATTTTCCAACCGGCATTGAAAAGGCGATCGAGTGGTACCGTCGCTCACCGGTCACGGGCGCTTGAGCAGTTTCGCGCCGAGCGGGTCTAACGGACGAACATGACAGAACCGACTGAGT
>CAZJCX010000040.1:4071-10611 GCA_964544425.1 uncultured Verrucomicrobiota bacterium | reverse complement strand
GGTGGGTATCGCGGTGGTGTTGGCGTTGACGTATGCGCCGCTGCTGATCTGGCTGGGGAAGGTGAGCTGGCAGGTGACGCAGTTGACCAACGGCGCGATGCTGGTGCTCTTCGCGATGCTGATTTGCCTGCGCACCAATTTGCAAACACTGCGGGTCGCGCCGCAAGTCACGACGCACGGGCTGGCGTTGCTCTTCGTCGGCGTCTTGTTTCTCTGGCTGTCCCACCACACGAACCTGCCGGTGCTGCCGTTGCTGATCGTGTCGTTTGCGTTCTCGCTGGCGGCGATCATCGCGTTTGTGTTTGGACGGATCGGTGTCCGGCAGTTCCGCCCCGCGTTGGGTGGATTCGTCGTTTTCGGTTTGTTGATTGGCTTGTTTCCCGCACTGGACTGGCCGTTGCGGGCGACGGCGGCGAAGTACGCCGCGCAGTTCATGCAGTGGGTGGGGCTGCCGGTGCAACTGCAGCTGGTTCTCGGCCGGGCGCCGGAGTTGATGCTGTCGTTGCAGGGACGCAACTACATCGTCGCCACCGAATGCAACGGGTTCGGGCTGCTCACCTCATCGTTGTTGTTGGCGACGATCTTGGGGTTGCACTACCGGCTCACGTTGGTGCGGAAAGCGGGATTGGCGATCCTCGCCGTGCCGGTCGCGATTGGCTGCAATTTTTTGCGGATCGTGAGCATCTGCTACTTCGCGCCGCGAGTGCCGGTGAGTTACCACCTCATCCACGAGATTCTCGGCAACGTCTTCTATCTGCTTGGCCTCGCGCTGGTCTGGGTCACGGCACAGCGGGCGGTGCTTCCCGCAGCCGAACGGTTGAAGCCGGAACTCGGTCGAGCGTGATCGCGCCAGCGTCGTCGTAACGGCCGAACGCGAGGGTGCCGGTGGGACATTCCTGGACGCAGGCACTGCAGCGGACGCATTGCGGATCTTCCATGGGCAGCCCTTTATTGGCGAAGTTCATGATGTCAATGCCTTGATGACAGACGCTGGTGCAGACGTTGCAGGAGATGCATTTCGATTTCTCCGGGAAAATGCGGAACCGCGAGAACCGCGTGTACAGGTGCATCAACGCCGCCAACGGACACGCAAACCGGCACCACACCCGGCCGCTAAACCAGAAATACATTCCCACGCCGACAATTCCCGCGAGGAAGATGTCCACGACCCGGTAGTACGCGCCCAATCCCGCGTCAAAGACACCGGCCAGCGCGGTGCCCGGCCACGCCCATGTGATCGCGCGCAACGCAAACAGGAAGAACGCCGCCGCGAGGATCACTTGCCCGGTCAGGTTGAGCCGGTTCCAGAGCGGACCGTGCGGCATTTTCTGGCGATGCCGGTCGCCGAGCGTTTCCGCGAGAGCGCCGCAGGAGCAAATCCAACCGCAGTACGCGCCTTTGCCCCAGCGGCGGATGATGAGCGGGATGATCACGAATGTTTGCACGAAGCCAATCGCCAGCCACCACCAGAGCGGTTGCGGCGTGAAAAAATTCCAGATGAACAACGGCCACGCGAGGATCAAGCCGAACGACCGCCAGTACTCGCCGTTCGGAAACAGATTGTCGCCGATCAGCTTGCCGACGCCCGCTTGAAACCAACCGGCTTCGCCCATCGCCGGCAGGATGAAATACGGCAGCAAGAACAGCGGCCCAACTTGCACCGCCATCAATGTCAGCGTCTGGCGCCGGATGTACGGCGTCCGCCGCCGCTGCATGCGGTCAATCCCAAACAGCCCGACGCACAGGCAGTATGCGAGCGAGTAATAAAACCCAACCTGACTGCTCTGCGCCTTCCATGTGTAGAGGCCGACGCAGAATAGGAAGAACACGATGAAGGTCACCCATGTCGCGGTCCGCCACTCGCCGCGGATCGGAAGGCCGGAGCGCCGAAAGAAATCCAGCGGCGCTTCCCGGCCGATCATCACGAACACCACGTCGTTCGGCAATGTCATGTCGCCCACGACAACACTGTCCGGCCGGATCTCCTGCACTTGCGTGCCGAGCATCAGCCGCAGCGAACCCGGCGCGTGCGGACCGGACTGGGCGGCATCCATCGCGGTCGTCACCCGGTCGCTCGTCGGCTGCTCCACCCCGGTGGGGGCCATCGGATCACGCGTGAGCTTCTGAATCTTCTCAATGTTGTCAGGCTTCGGCCGAGAGAACTCCTCGTTGCGGTAGCTCAACGTCACCTGCGCGCCACTCACGGTCAGCGCGATCGCCGTTTCCAACGCCGAGTCGCCACCGCCCACCACGAGGCACTGCTTGCCGGCATATTCCTTGGGGTCGTAAAGCCGGTTGTACACCTTGTCGAGTTCCTCGCCCGGCACCTTCAACTTCCGGTAATTTCCGCTGCGGCCAATGGCGACAATCACACGCTTGGCGCGAACATGGTCCGCCAACTGGAATCCATCGCCGACGCGCTGGATCTTCTCGATGCGCAACAGGACCGGCTCGATGCCCGCCGCCCGGCGTTGCGTCTCCAATTCATTCAGCAGCCCCTCTTTCACGCTCGCTCGAAACCGCATCTCGCCGGCGGGGGTCAGGCCGGTCGGGTAGGTGTAGATCGGTTTGCCTCTCGGGAAATTGACGATGGTGGAGAACGGCTGGACAGCCTCAAAGACTTGGAAGCGCAGGCCCGCCTTTTTCGCTTCCAGCGCTGCCGCGATACCGGACACGCCCGCGCCGATGATGGCGAGATCCAGGGTGTCGCCACCGGGTTTGAACCCCGGTTCCCGGAGGATGGCGTGGACGGCACGCGCGCCGGTATCAGCGGAGAATTTCAGGAGCGGAATGCCGGCTAGGTCGCCGACGACGCGGATGCCGGGAATGGCCGTCGCCCCGTCCGGACCGACATCCGGTAGTTTTTCAACCGTGCCAGCCGGCCAGCGCGTGTGCAGCCACCGCATGTAGCGTCTGAGCATCTTGCCGTGCCGTTCCTTGCTGCGTTGCAGGGGGCCGACAAACCTTGCATGCCGCTCAGCGGACCATGACGTACAACAGCCAGAGCGTCGCGACGGCCAACCCAATCCAGCCGAAGAAGCGGTTGCGCTCGCGGCGTTGGACGCCTTTCAGCGGGCGGTGCGGCCCGCAGGCGCGGACGCTGCCGGCGCTGAGATATGTCAGCAACTTGTCTTGCGCGCTGGAATCCGCCGCGACGGCGCGGGTGCCATTGCCGCCGCTGGCATGGAACAGCTCGGGCGAGACGGCGCGGGAGGTGGCGACCGGCGCAGGCTCCAATTCGCGCAAGGGATCAGCCGGGACGTCGAACAAGTCCTTCCGTTTCGCGTGATACGTCGGCTCCGTCTGCCGGCGGGCCGGCGTGAGCATGTCCTTGACGAACCCGGTCGTGGCGGGGGGCACAGGCCGTTCTGCGGACCGGAGCTGGCGGCGCACCTCGGCGAGCTGGCGTTCCACGTCCTGCAACGCCCGATCCACCGGCGGTTCTGGTTTGCGGCGAAACATGGCCTTCCTTACCGGGCCGCGACAAGTACGATCAGCCAGATCGTTCCCGCGATGATCAGCGGCGCGCTGGCGGCGGCGCCCAGCAACAGATACCGCAGTATCTCGCGTTGGTCGGCGAGCGACTGGGGACCGGTCGGGGCGACGGGCGCGGGTTGATTGGCACCGGGATTGAGGCAATCGAGTTTGGTGCGGGCGCGGTTGTATTCGAGCCGGGAATCATGAAGCACCGCCAAGGCGCGAGTCAGTTCACCGCGCAGGTTGGCGCTGGTCCAATCGTCGTCGCGGATGGTTTCGATGCGTTCCTTGTAATCGCGAAACGCGGTCATGGTCTTGCCGCACGTCTCAGCGAGCCGCAGGGATTCGACCTGTTCGCGTTCGAGTGTGATCAAGCTGCGAGTCAGGTTGTCGAGCATCTCGACGCGACCGCGGGTGTATTCTTCCTGTTTGCGACGGAGTTCCTCGAGTTCCCCTTTTTGACGTTCGAGTTCCTCCTGGCGGCGATGCAACTCAACCAATTCCTCGCGGGCTTGGTCCAGTTTGCCATCGAGTTCCACGCGGGCCGACGGCTGCTCCACAATCGGCAACTCAAAACCGGCCGCGGGCACACTTAGCGCAATCGTGCTGCTACCCTCCTTCATAGAAACTACCTCCTTGTTACGTTTCCAGTACCAGACCTGACTCGGAAAGTAAAGCGTCACATCTCCATCTCGCCAACTTTCTTCAGGGCGAGCGACATGGGAATGACAATCGCGGCGAGGCTGAGCAGCGAGACAAAGATCCATGAAACGACGACGCCCCATGGCCGGCCGCTGCCGACGCCCAAGCCGAAATAGACCGGTAGCGCCTCGGCGGCGATCACAAGGACAATATAGACCAGGCTGAGGACGAAACAGAACGTGCCGCCGAAACCGGAGACGATCTTGGCAGGGTTGTCGTACCGGTTGGCCGTTGAGCCGGTGCCGAAGTTGGGAAACAGGGCGCCGATGCCGACGGCGATGCCGCAGAGCGCGAAGCTCATCAGCACGACCGTGGCGGAAAACAGCACGGTCATCCAAGCGGGGAGCTTGAGCATCCAGCTCGACAGCAGGGTGAGCGTGAGTGTGATGACAACCGACCACGCGCTGCTGAGCCAGAATTTTTCAAGGAGGACCCGTTTCATGCCGTACGGCACCATGCCGACGATCCAGAGCCGTTTGCCCTCCATGCTGAATTGGGGGAAGACGAACCGGGTCGTCAGCGTCGCCAGTGTCATGCTCGACGCGCCGAGGTTGAGAAACGAGACAAAGCTCGCCCAAAATTCGTTGTTCCAATCGTAGGAGACGTTGCGGAGGTTGAGGACGTAGAGGCCGAGCAGCCCGAAGAAGATCACAAATTGGCTCCACTGGGACGTGTCGCGCCAGAAGACCCGGACATCCTTCACCATCAGGGCGCGTGTGGACGGATGCAGCCACGGCCAACAGCGCAAGACACGGTCGAGGGTGCCGCCGTTGGCGCGGAAATTAAATTCGCGGTCGAGCAGATCCACGCCGAAACGCAGCGGCCCTTGGCTATGGTTGCGTGACCAGCCATCGTAGAAGAGGCGGACGCTGAGGACGACGCAGACGAGCATTGCCATCAGCGCGTTGCTGACCAGTACGAGAAAGAAAAACAGCCCGCGTCCGCCCCAGCCTTCGCCCCACGCGATCATACTGGAAGCGACCCAGTAACTCGGCAGCAACGGCTGCAACGCCAGCCGGCTGTTGTGCAGCAGCTGGTTCATCGAGGAAATCATCTCCGCCTGCTGCAATTGGGCGGCGTCCATCGGGCGCACCAACAGCACCGCGCCCATCACTGCCAGCGTGCCCAATCCAAACAACGCCCATTTGAAGAATTGCCGGTGCAGGTACCGGGTCACGAGTAAGATGATGATCAATCCCAGCGCGGCTGGGATGACGAGGAAGGGCAGAAACAGCAGGACGGCCTTGAAGTAAAAGACCGCCGACACGTCGCGCACGGAGCCGTACGCGAGCAAAAAGGGGGCGGACAAAAACATGAATGCCCAACTCGCCAGCAACGCCGTCTCCAGCAGTTTCCACCGAAACACATCCGTATGGCGCACCGGCAGCGTCATCATCCACTGCGTTTCCTGGCTCTTGAACAGCGTCGAGTAGCCAATGATCATGTTCGAGAAGATCAGCATCATGAACAGGAACGCGAAGAAGAGATACAACATCCGGTCCATCAACAGCCCGCCGAGACCGGGAAATTTCGTCAGGTACCAGAACCCGGCGCGGAACAACGCATACCCGGCCACCCAGTAGCCGATGACGAACAGCGTGATCACCCCCACCATCAACCGGGACTGCTGCCGCAATGCTCCAATGCGCCGCTGCACCATGCGCGTGTGTGCGTCCACCAACGCCCCAAAAAAACCGGTCATGGTCATTCGGCGGCGGCCTCCAGACGTTCTTCCTCCTCGGTGCGGGTGAGCGTCAAGAAAGTGTCCTCCAGCGCCCCGACGACGCCGCTGGCGGCGCGCAACTCGTCCATGCTGCCGACCGCGATCAGTTTGCCGCGGTTCAAGATGCCGATCCGGTCGGCCAGCTCCTCCGCCACGTGGAGGATGTGGGTGGAGAGAAACACCGTCGTGCCGGCGCGCGAGCGTTCTTTGAGCACGTTTTTCACCACGCGGGCGCTGCGTGGATCCAAGCCGACCATCGGTTCGTCAATGATGATGACCTTGGGGTTGTGGAGCAGGGCGGAGGCGATGACGAGCCGTTGCCGGGTGCCGTGCGAGAGGGTCTCGATCAATCTTTCGCGGGAGCCGTTCAGGTCGAACAACTCGAAGAGTTCCCCGCTGGTTCGCTCAATCACGTCCTGCGGCATGCCGTAGAGCTGGCCGACGAAGAACATGAACTCCAGCGGCGCGAGTTTGTCGTAAAGGAAAGGCAAGTCCGGCACGTAGGCGATCTGCTTGCGGGCTTCCATCGGTTCCTGCTGAATATCGTGGCCGCAAATGATGGCGCGACCGGAGGTGGGCTTGAGCAGGCCGGTCAGCAGCTTGATCGTCGTGGTCTTGCCGGCGCCGTTCGGCCCGAG
>CAZJCX010000040.1:0-4037 GCA_964544425.1 uncultured Verrucomicrobiota bacterium | reverse complement strand
CGCCCGGCGCGCGGCCGCGCGGACGCCGCCGAAGCTCTTCGTGAGTTGGTCAGTTCGAATCATAGTGCTCTTTTGTCGCGAACGAGTTTTGAATCATCGTGACGCCAACCGAGGTTTCGATTTTGAGGATTTCACCGCGCTGGCTGACCCACATTTTCGACCAGAGCGTGTCATCGAGTCGGGACTCGACCAAGTAGGTGCGCATCACCGCCTCGCCAATGTGCAGGTCGGTGAGGTAAATCCGCGTGGCCGGTTGCGACATGCCCAAGCCGCCCGGACTGACCGGCACGCCGCCGATCAAGCCGAAGCTGGACAGGCCCGGCAAGCCAATCGCGCCGGCCAGCCCCGCGCCTTGGATCCGGGAAAAATCCAATTCGCGATGGTCGCGAAATTCGCCCAGTTCCATGTCGAGCACCACTTTGTTGCTGACGGAATCGCCGCGCACTTCGAGGCGTCCTTCCCCGATGTTCGAGCGGAGGTGGAACGATTCCATCTCGAACTGGGCGTTGAAATAACTGTCGCCCGTCAACCGCATCCGGTGGGGGAGCGCTCCGGTCACCAGTGTCAACGTCAACTCGCTTTGGACGCGGTAGCGGCTGGGCGCCGTGACCGACCCGGTCGGCAATTCCATGGTGTCGCGCATCGGGGTGAATTCAATTTTGCAGAAGCCAAGCGGGACACCTTGGTAATAGACATCCAACCCGGGTGAGTCGCTGTTGTGGAAAATCCGCCGCAACACCAGCTCGGCCGGCACCTCGCTGACGTTGAGCGGTTCGGGAAAAAATTCCAGCCGCACCAACGCCCCGGTCATCACCAACCAGAACGCGACGATCACCGTGGCAAGGATGCGGCCGACCATGCGTTTCGTCCCCTACGGAATCACCAACTGTTGCCCGATTTTCAATTCGTTTTGGCTTCGGAGTTGATGTCGGTTGGCGGCGAAAATCTTGGTCCACTCCGACCGCGTGCCATAATACTTCAGCGACAAGGACTGCAATGTGTCGCCCCGTTGCACGACGTGACCGCGCGCCGCCGGTGCCGCCGCCACGGGCGTTGTCGCCACCGCGACGACGGGGGGCGAAACCATTACGGGCGTGGCTGTCGCCGACCGCTCCAACTCGGCCATCCGTTGTTGGAGCGCGGCGTTTTCTTGCAGCAACGCGGCCTTTTCGGTTTTCAGCCGACTCAATTCGCCTGGCTCGACCACCGGCGATTGCGGGAGCGACGCCATCAGGTTCAACTTGGCGCGTTCCATGAAATCTTCCACGAGCGGGCGTTTGGAGGAATCAGGCCGCAATTCCAAAAACTGCCGGTAGTGGTAGATCGCGCCGATGGGGTCGCCGAGCTTGTCATCGCACAACAAACCCAACTCCAAATGCGCCGGCGCCAACTCCGGATTCACGCGCAACGCTTTCCGATATAGCTCCGCCGCGCCGCGATAGTCACGTTGTTGAACGAGTTCTTTGGCTTTGGCCGCATAAGGATTGCGCTCCAAATCGCCGGTCGGGGAGAGTGATGGTCCGCAGCCGATGGCGAACAGGCAGACAACCGCAGCGTACAAAGGCAACCGGCTCAAAGCGTTATCATCCTTTCCTTGTTGCCCTGAGACTATCACAGCAGCATCAAAACACAAGAAACCCCGCGCAGCCGGACGGTGCCGGGCGGCGGGGGGTGGTTTTCCGGCGGCGTCAAACCGCGAGAATTTCCTTCTCCTTATGCGTCAGCGTCGTGTCAATTTCCTTGATGTACTCGTCCGTCTTCTGTTGGATTTGCTTCTCGGCGTGCTTCAAATCGTCCTCGGTTATCTTGCCTTCTTTCTGCAACTTTTTCGCCGACTCCATGCCCTGCCGGCGTTCGTTGCGGATGGCGATCCGGCCGTCTTCCGCCAACTTCTTGCACACCTTGTCCAATTCTTTGCGCCGTTCCTGATCCAACTGCGGAATCGGAATCCGAATCAACTTCCCATCCACCACCGGATTGATGCCCAGCTCGGATTTCTGAATCGCGTGCGCGATTGCCTGCACCAACGTCGCATCCCACGGCTGGATCACAATCAAGCGCGGCTCCGGCGTCGAAATCCCGGCCACCTCGCGCAACCGCATGTGCGCGCTGTACGCTTCGACTTGGATATTTTCCACGAGCGAGGTCGAAGCCTTGCCCGTGCGCACGGTGGAGAATTCGTTATGCACGACCTCCAACGTCTTCATCATCTTCTCTTCCATCTCGTCGAGGACGGCTTGCAAGCTCATGGGGGATGAGATTAAAAACTCCCCGGCAGGATGTCAACCACCCGCACACTCCTTGTGGATGCCGACGACACGCTCTGGGAAAACAATATTTACTTCGAGCGGGTCGCCGGTGACTTTATCGCCGCGCTCGTCGCACGCGGCCACCGCGAGCCGCACATTCAGCAAGTCCTGTGGGACACCGAGCAGCGCAACATCCAGACCACCGGCTACGGGAGCAACGCCTTCTGCAAATCACTTCACGAAACCGCCCGAATCCTCGGCGTGACCGATCTGGAACCGCGCATTGCCGATTGGGAAAACGCCCTCCGCCACCATCCCATCGAGTTCATGCCGGGCGTCCGCGAAACCTTGCCGCGCTTGCGCGACCACAACCGGCTCATCCTCGTCACCAAAGGCTGCCAGACCGAGCAACTCGGCAAACTGGAACGGTCTGGACTGGGCGGTTATTTTCACGCCACCGAAGTCGTCTTCGAAAAGCACACCGCCACCTATCAGGACATCATGGCGCGCCACACGCTCGCGCCGGCGCAGACGTGGATGATCGGTAACTCGCCCCGCAGCGACATCAACCCCGCCAAAGCCGCCGGCCTGCAGACCGTCTTTATTCCCTACCACACCACCTGGCAGCACGAGTTGGAGGAAATCAACCCCACCGGCCCGCACACGCTCGTCCTCGACCACTTCGGCCAACTGGCCGATCACTTCACGCCGGGTCGTTAGAACTTCCGGATCCATTCCGCGCTGTTGTACTTCGCGACATCCATGACCGGCGTGTGGCGGAACTCCCCGCGCGCGCCCCACGCCTCCGCTAACGCCTGCCGGAGCTGTGCGGGGGATACGCCGAGGTTGCGCACAAACTCCGTGTGCGGTCGCGCGTGCCGGTAGGCGGGTTGTTGCGACGGCATGCGGAGATACTTCCCGATGCGGGAGAGGTCGAAGTGCAGCAGGAACGTGCCGTGAAACAGGACCCACCGGCGTTTGCGGCGTTGTGCGTTGCCGGAAAACTTCCGGCCCGCCAGCGTCAGATCGGTCACGCCTTGCACTTCGACCGGCTGCTGGAGCAACTTTTCCAAAGCCGACCGGTTTCGCTCCATGACGAACCGATTCGTCTCCGTCACGTTTTCGACCGGGGCGGGGATGATCAGGGCATAATTGTAGCAGCCGGGGCCTTGGAGCACCGTCCCGCCGCCGCTGCACCGCCGGTAGATCGGAATCCCATCCGCGCGACACGCTTCCTCGTTCACCTCGGTGGTGATCCGATTCGAATAGCCGAGGACGACAAAGTAGGCCGGTGACTCCCAGAACCGCAGCACGCCCGGAATGGCGCCCGGGACGGCGTCGCCTTCCACCAGCAACGCCTCTTCGCAGGCGAGGTTCTCCGCCGGGGTGGGATACGTGTGATCGAACAGATTCATCAGGCTTCCGGTCGCCGCCATGTCCGCGAAGTGTACCGGTTCGTCACGCGGAGGCAAGACTGTTGGCCCGGGACGTCCGGCTCGCGCTGATGGGTTGCAATCACGCGGAGTTGGTTGTTATATCACGGGCCGCGATGAAGGTGCGCGGGGTCATTTTCGATATGGACGGGACCATCACGGCGCCGTACTTGGAGTTTGGGAAGATCAAGGAGGCGGCGGGGATTGGGGACGTGGACCTGCTGGATTACCTCCGGCGGGCGACGGGGGCGGAATATGATCGGGTGCATGCGTTGTTGATGAAGTTCGAGGAGGACGGGGTGGCGAATGCGAAGTTGAACCGGGGAGCGCGGACGGTGTTGGAGTTTTTGCGGCG
>CAZJCX010000039.1:19624-19944 GCA_964544425.1 uncultured Verrucomicrobiota bacterium | reverse complement strand
GCTCGAGGGTTTGCCGGAGGGCGCGTTGCGTCAAACCGCCGTGACGGAGATGGTAAAAATTTGGTCGGAGCAGAACGCCGAGGAGGTTCGTCAGTGGATTTCCGAACTCAGTCCCGGTCCGATCATGGATGCGGCCGTTGCGGTGCATGACGCGAGGCTGCCATTCGTGGAAACGAGCGTCGGCGAATAGGCGGCCCGCAGATTCATGAGCCGATGCGCTCTTGGAGGAGGCATTCCTTCTGTTACAGTCACATCGCGTGTCGGGAACTTTCCCAGCGGGACAAAGAGCGGGTAATCTTCTTATGAAAATTCAGCGCAGG
>CAZJCX010000039.1:18965-19598 GCA_964544425.1 uncultured Verrucomicrobiota bacterium | reverse complement strand
CAGGGTCAAGTGGGTTGGCTGCGTCGTCGGCCTCAGTAACGTGGCGGAGTTCTGCGCTGGGTCAATCCAACCAACAACGTTGTAGCCCTGCGCATTCTCAACCTGATACGCTCCGGCAACGCCATGATGATCACGTTCCTCAGCGCAAACGGCAATTCGGCCTATGCCGGCGGCGCCGCTTCATGGACGAACGTGTTGGAGTTCACGACCAGCTTCGGTGGCATAAATGTCCTCAGCAGCCCAGCGCGCTTTTACCGGATCCGATTAGCTCCATGATGTGCTGTGAGCGTTTTTCTCTCCCCGCTGCGCCCCTACCGGCGGACAACAACATCCGGTATCAATATCCCATCCATCGCGGGAAATGGATCCGGCATCCAGCGATTGACGCGCGCGCGAAAAGTTTCTGCCGGTATGAGCTCGATTTCGTTTTGGAATCACCGGCGACCATCGAAGTCCATGTCAGCGCGGATAACCGGTTCGAGTTGGCTTGCGACGGCGAATACGTCGGTATGGGACCGGACCGCAGCGACGTGGAGCATTGGAGTTTTCATTCCTACCGACTGACGCTCGATAAGGGAGCGCACCGGCTGTCGGCGGAAGTGTATTTTCTCGGACTGAACGCGGCAGATCGTC
>CAZJCX010000039.1:8423-18946 GCA_964544425.1 uncultured Verrucomicrobiota bacterium | reverse complement strand
CGTGGGCGCAGACGTGCATCGAGCCGGGATTCGTTCTTTTCTCAGAAAACTCGCCGGTCGACCTCAACACCGGCAGCGCGCCGTGGAAAGTGACGTTGCTGGACGGCGTGACGACCGAGAAAGCGCTGGTCAAAGGCTTCTTTGTGGTTGGCCCCAACTACGTGATAGATGCCGGCAAGTATTTCGCGTCGGGACCGGCGGTGGATGTCGTGACGTTTGCGCCAGCCGGTCAAAATGGCGAAACCGGCAAGATTGAACCGGGCTGGAAGTTGTATCCCTCGCGTTTACCGGAACAACTCCGGCAACCCGTTGGCGGTGGTCGAATCCGCACTCCTTCCCTGACATGGGAACTGCCGGTTACTGTGCCTGCTAAAAGTCGCGTCGAGGTGTTGTGGGATTTGGAGGAGTATCACACGGCGTATCCGGAATTGACGGTCACCGGCGGTGCGGGGGCGCTGGTGAAGATCGAGTGGGCGGAGGCGTGTGTCGAGGACATCGCGGAACCTCGCCGGAAAGGCAACCGCAACGAGGTGGCCGGAAAACATTTCGTCGGCAACGGCGACACCTTCCTGCCGGATGGGCCGACTCGGACGTTGCGGTCATTTTGGTGGCGCGCGGGCCGGTATGTGCGGATCACGGTCGAGACGGCGGATACGCCGGTAACGTTGGAGTCATTGCGATTGCTGGAGAGCCGGTATCCGTTGGAGAACACGAGCGAATTTTGGAGCAGTGATCGGGAGATTGCCGGTATCATCGCGGTCGCGGCGCGGGGGATTCAGATGTGCGCGCATGAGACGTATATGGATTGCCCGTATTACGAGCAGATGATGTACGTCGGGGACACGCGGTTGCAGATGTTGACGTCGTATGTGATGAGCCACGAAGATCGGCTGAATCAGCGGGCGTTGGAGATTTTTGATTGGTCGCGACAGGAGACAGGGTTCGTGCTGGAGCGGTGTCCGAGCCAACCGAAGCAGTTGAGTTGCACGTTCGCGATGATCTGGGTGTTGATGCTGCGGGATCATGCGTGGTGGCGGAATGACACGGCATTTGTGCGGCAACGGCTCAAGGGGATGCGGTGTCTTTTGGAGGAGTTTAAGGGGGACGGCGTTTTGTTGCCGGCATTGCCGGGGTGGAGTTTCATGGATTGGGTGGAGGGGTTGAGTTTTGTGAATCATCCCGGCCCGAAGGCCGGGGTGTCGGGGGTGGTGAATCTGCTGTTTCTCAACGCGTTGAACGCGGCGGCGGAATTGGAGGAGCATTTTGGCGAGGCGCATTTGGCGGAGGCGAACCGGCAGTGGGCGAAACGGTTGGCGGGGGCAATTGAGGAGAAGTTCTGGGATGAATCGCGCGGGTTGTTCGCAGATGACGTGGCGCACCGGCAATTTAGCGAACATTCGCAGTGTCTGGCTCTGTTGAGCGGACAGTTCCCAGCTCGGGAGAAGCGATGTTATGCGGGGTTGATGGGCGCGCCGGATTTGTTGCGGACAACGGTTTATTTTTCGTTTTATCTCTTGGAGACGTTGGCGAGGTTTGGGCGAGGCGATTTGATCTTGAAGAAGCTCGATTTTTGGAAAGAGATGGTGGCGCTGGGGTTGAAGACACCGGTGGAAATGCCGGAGCCGACGCGAAGTCATCCGTTGTTTCATTTGCACGCGAGCGTGGCGGGGATCCGACCGGCGGGACCGGGGTTTGCCACGGTGCGGATTCAGCCCGGCCCGGGGACGTTGACCGAGTTGAGCAGCACGATTCCGCATCCGGCCGGTAACGTGTCGCTGGAGATGAAACGAGCCGGCAATGGGTGGCAGACCGTCATAAGGTTGCCAGCAGGAGTGCCGGGAACATTGCATTGGCGCGACCAGGTCTATCCGTTGGAACAGACGACGACGCTTCGGCTGCCGTGACGACGCAAATCATCAGCATCGGGGAAGTTTTGTGGGATGTGTTTCCCGCCGAGGAGCACATCGGCGGCGCGGCGTTCAACTTCGCGGCGCACGCGGTCCGGTTGGGCGCGGACGTGCGTTTTATCAGCGCGGTCGGCAACGATGCGCGCGGCGTGGCGGCCCGGCAGCGGATGCGGGAGTTGGGGGTGGATGACCGGTTGGTGGCCACGGTGACGGCGGTGCCCACGGGATATGTCACCGTTGTTCTGGATGCCGGACAGCCGAGCTACCGGATTCATCGGCCTGCCGCGTACGATTTTCCGCCGCCGTTTCCAGAGACTCCGGACGTTGCCGCGGCCTGGATTTACATCGGAACGCTGTCGCAGTTGGCGCCGCAAGTCCGGCAGGTGACCCGGCACGTGATGGCAGCGTTACCGGCCGCGCGATTGTTTTACGATCTGAATCTGCGGCGGGACAGTTTCACGCCGGATTTGATCCGGGAATTGCTCGGCGAATCGGACGTTCTGAAGATGAATCACGAGGAGGCGCGGGAGTTGGGGGCGTTGTTGGGAGTGGGCGCGACCACACCGGCGGCGTGGGCGGAACGATTTGAGTTGGAGACGGTGTGCGTGACCCACGGCGCGGAGGGATGCGAGTTATGGTCGGACGGCAAGAGTGTCACGGTGCCGGGGGTGCCGGTCACGGTGGCGGACGCGGTGGGGGCCGGAGACGCGTTTGCGGCGGCGTTGGTGCACGGGCTGGACCGGCAGTGGCCTTTGGAACAGGTGGGGCGGATGGCGAATCGGTTGGGGGCATTGGTGGCGTCGCGGTCGGGAGCGGTACCGGCATGGACGGTGGCGGAATGGAGGGGATGAAGGTGCGGATGGAGTTCGACGCGAGCGTGCCGGCCGGGCCGGCGCAGGCGTCGCGGATTCAAGCGGCGATTGACCGGGCGCAGAGCGCGGGTGGGGGAGTGGTCGCGCTGGGTGCCGGTATCTTTGTGACGACTACCATTTTTCTGCGATCGGGTGTGGAACTGCAATTGGAGCGGGGCGCGGTTTTGCAGGCGTGGCCGGTATTGGGCGATTATCCGAAGGTGCCGCAGTCGGCGGATAACAAGGATCAGTCGGAATGGCATCTAGTGGCGGCGGTGGATTGCGCGGATGTGGCGCTGACCGGCGAGGGCGTAATTGATGGGCAGGATGAGCAGTTTTGGGAGCCGTGCCGGAGCCGTGAGGATCGGCCCTACGGAATCTTCCGGTTCACGGTGCGCGGCGGACCGCGGAATCGGCCGAGTCCGCTGGTGCAGGCGGTGCGGTGCCGGAATGTGCGGATGACCGGGGTGACGGTGCGGGCGGCACCGGGCTGGGCGGTGCATGTGTTTGATTGTGACGGCGTGGAGATTGCCGGGGTGACGGTGCGGGGGCACCGCTTTGGACCGAACACCGACGGAATCGGGATCAACGGCAGCCGGAACGTGCGGGTGACGAATTGCGACGTGGATACCGGCGATGACGCGATCATCGTGAAGGCGACGAATGCCGGGATGGTCTGCGCGGATGTGACGGTGACGAATTGCGTGGTCGCATCGAACTGCGCGGGGCTGGGATTGGGGGCCGACGTGGTGGGAACGATTCGCGATGTGGTGTTCCGCGATTGCGTGGTGAAGAAATCGCTGCGGATGATTCAGGTGGAGATGTGGTTTGCCGGGGCAGTAGAACGGGCGGTATTCAGTGGGATTGCTGGCCGGACGTTTCCCGATGAGGAGATCGAGAATGAGCGGCCGATCTATGTGGACATTCAGCAATGGATACGGCGTGAAGGGGCGTTGGGACAGGTGCGAGATTTGGTGTTTCGGGACATTCAGTGCGAGAGCCGCGGTCGGATTCTGCTGACGGCGCAGGACGGGGCGTGGATTGACGGGGTAACGATGGAGCGGGTGACCGTGACCGTGCCGGAGATCGAGGATCCGGCGGTGACCGTGCCGCGGGCGACGAGTATGCAGCTTTCCAATTTCAATCCAGTCACTCGCGCCGCGCGGGCGGCGGTGGTGGCGGATAACGTGCGGCGGTTGACGTTGCGCGACGTGGAATATCGGTGGCCGGTCAGGGCGGCAACGCCGATGCACGGGTTGGTTTTGCGAAATGTCACCGACTTGGCGGATGCGAGTGCCCGGCTGGTGGCAAGCAGTCCGGCAGTCAATCGAACCGAGAGGATCTCAGGATGATGAAGCAGGTTGGAGTGTTGGGGTTCGGGCGCAGGATCGAACATGTCTTGCGGAATGTTGTGCAGGCGGCGAACGGGCAGGTGAGCGTGACCGCCGTGCATGACATCTCGGCAGCGGCGATTCAGCGGGCGACGGCGGCGTATCCGCCAGCGCGCGTGTGCGGGAGCGTGGCCGAACTGGTGGGGATTCCCGAACTGGATTGGGTCTTTGTCGGGTCGTTCAACGCGGCGCATCACGATCATGCGGTGGCGGCCATGCGGGCCGGCAAGCACGTGTTCTGCGAGAAACCGCTCGCGACGACGCCGACGGATTGTCTCGATCTGGCGGCAGTGCGTCGGCAGCATTCCGGCAGGGAGTTCGTGGTGGGATTCGTGCTGCGGTACTCGGCGTTTTACCGGACGATGAAACAGTGGATTGACGAGGGTCGGCTGGGCGAGTTGATCAGCCTGGAATTCAACGAGACACTCGCGCCGTTTCACGGGGCCGCCATGCACGGCAACTGGCGGCGGCACTCGAAGTGGAGCGGGCCGATGATTCTGGAGAAATGTTGTCACGACATGGACTTGATGCTGTGGCTGACTAACAGCCGCCCGGCGCGAGTCGCGAGTTTTGGCGGGCTGAAGTTTTTTGATTCGAAGCACGCGCACTACAATGAACTCTATCCGGTCGGGGAGAAGGGGTACCGCTACTATGATCGCGGACTGGCGACCGGGTTTGCGGTGGGCACGGAGCAGAATCTGACCCCGTTCAATGACGACAAGGACACGGTTGATCATCAGGTGGCGATCATGGAACTCGCGAACGGCGCGCGGGTGTCCTTCCATTTCTGCATGCACGCCGCGCAGTTGGAGCGGCGCTTCTACATGTGCGGCTCGCGCGGGACGATCCGCGGGGATGTATTGACCGGGCAACTTGAATACACGCCGGCCGGTTGGGAGAAGCAAACCGAGACGGCGCGCCCGATTGCCGGCAATGACCACGGCAACGCGGAGGAACCAATGGCGCGGGACATTGTGGCGTGCATGTTGGAAGGGCGACCGATGCCGACGACGCTGGAGGATGGTTTTATGTCGGCGCTCACGTGTTTTGGGTTGGAAGAGGCGCGCACGACCGGGCAGGTCGTGGACATGCGGCGGTATTGGGAGCGGTTGGAGACGTGAGGTGAATGCGGAACCCGGAATGCGGAGTGCGGAAGGGGGACGGATTGTAGGGCAGAGGCGCCGAGAGCGCGGAGGGGGGAGTGGGCTGCGGATGGCGGCGGGTGGCCGCAAGATGGGACGGCTCGGAGAGCCGTCTGAGTCTCGGGTGGCAATCTGCGGACGGCTCGGAGAGCCGTCCCTCTACCGGTTTTAGCAGTGCCGCCGCCGGTAGTACCAGCCCATCGTGAACGCGCCGCAGAGGATCAGGAAGATGCCGCTGGGTTCGGGGACGACTTGGAAATCGTAGTTCAGCCAGATGTCGTTGCCGTCCTGGTAGAGGAAGAAGTAACCGAGCGGCTGCGCGGATGAGAGCGTGGCGCCATTGTTGTCGAGCCAGTTCTCCGGCGTCACGCTGAGGTTGCCGAACCCGGTGGTGGTGCCGGCCACGTCATAGACCAGCCAGCCGCTGGTGTTCAGATGCGGGACGCTCCAGAAGGCATCCGTCCAGTCCACCGTCCCACCGGCGAGGTCGAAGTTCAGGGTCAACGTCGTGGCCCCCGAGAAATTGAGGTTGCCGCTAACGTTGATGCCGTCGAACTGGGTGCCGCGGGTGAGGATGGCATCGGCGATCAATTCCCACTCCACATCCGCGCCCGCGCCATAGGTCAGGTTGACGAAGGACTCGATGCCGGGCGAGTTGCCGGGGGAATGCGTGCCGTGGATGGTGGTGTTGCCGGCAATCGCGCCCGTACCCATCAGGGTGCCGTTGGCGTTGACGGTGACGGGGCCGCTGAGCGTGGAATTAACCACCAATGTACCGGCGTTGACGGTCGTGAGGCCGGTATAAGTGTTGGCGGTCAGGTATCGCACGGTCCCGTTGCCGTCCTTCGTGACCGCAACGTTGCCGCCACCGCTGCCATCAGCGATAGCTGTTCCATTGACGTCCACGAGGCCAACGTTATCAAAAGTCAGCATCTTGGTACCGGCCCCCGTACCGCTGATCCCGCCACTGATTTGCAACTTGTTTGCGCCCGTTGTTGCAACTTGGGTAACGGTCAGGTCCTTCGCCAAGCCGATGGCGCCGCCGAACGTGGAAATATTGTCGGTGTTGCCGCCCAAACTGATGAGGCCGGCATTCCCAGACTGCACGGTGACCGCGCGACCGATAGTGAAGGCTCCTCCGGTCAAAAGCGCTGCGCTCGATGAGCCTGAGGTCGCGCCCAATAATACGGCGCTGCTGGCATTGCCCAATGCGCCGTTGGCGGACACCGGCGCATTCGCCCCGGCGATCAGTGTACCGGCGTTGATGGTGGTGACACCGTTGTAGGTGTTGAGGTTCGACAGCGTGAGCGCGCCAGTGCCTCCCTTGGTCAACCCGTTGCCTGCAGTGCCGCTGATCACCCCGGAAAGGGTTGTGGAGCTGTTGGCGATATTGAATGTCCGAACAGCGTTGCCGAGGGCCACCGTACCGCTGAAGGTCAAATTGCCAGTGCCGCCGGTGTTGAATTGGACGCTGGTGCCGCTGATGGTAATATTGTTGGCCAACGTCCGCGCCGTGCTGTCGGTGCTTTGGATCCAACTGTTGGCGTTGTTATTTCCAACGGCCAAGCCGCCGGTGCCTAGGGCTTGGTTGTTGCCGATAGCGAGGACGCCAGGAGAAGTGGTGGCGCCCCAAGTCGTCACGCCGCTCCAAGTGGGACTAGCCGCCAAGAGCGTCAATGTGCCCCCCCCTTGTTGGACTAAACCGCCACTACCAGTGGTAATCGCACCCGTCACGGTGGTCGCGCCGCTTGCGCCAGTAGAATTGATTGTAAGGGTGGGATTCGACGCACCTGTGACCGAACTGATAGTCAAGAGGCCGTTGCCATTATTGTTAATCGTCTGGCTGCCAGACAGGGTAACTGTTCCGACGGTGACCGGAATGCTGGTGTTCCAATACCACTGCTTGGTCATCGTCGAGTTGCCCAAGACAAGGCTGTTTCCAACGGTACCGGTGAAACTTAACCGCGTCTGATTATAAACGTTGATGGCGAAATCGCCCATCGTCAGCACCGTCCCTGCAGTGCCGGAAACATCAATGGCGCTGACCTGACCAGCTTGATCCAGTGAGAACCCGCGATCCGTCGCCGTCGTGCCACCGGTGTATCGGAACGTGCCGTTCCTCAAGCTCAAGCCGCCGGCACCCGGGGTGGCATACGCACCAAGAGGACTGTTCACACCGGCATTGGCCAACGTGGCAACTGCAAGGATTCCTCCGGGAGTTCCTCCGTTCCCGCCTTGAATGATTGTTGGCCCGGTGTAACTGCTGTTGCCGCTGAGCGTCAACAAACCGTTGCCGGTCTTGTACAGAGTCAAGGTCGTGCCCGCAGGGTTGCCGATGTCACCGGTATAGGTTTGCGTGTTGACGTTGTTTAAGTCCAATCCCACGCTGCCGGTGTAGGTGACGGTGCCTCCGGCTTGGCCGCCATTCCCCGCCAAGAGACCGCCGATGGTTCCGTTGCCGGTACCAGTCGCAGTGCTCCACGCGCTTCCCCCGTCGATATTGATCCCGATAATCGCCCCGCTTTGAACGGCCACTGCGCCGGAAGCGGGCATCGCCGTCAGCTTCATGAAGCGCAACGTGCCTTGGCTGATCGTCGTGCCGCCACTGTAAGTATTGCCGGTTCCCGGATTGAGGATCAATCGGCCGACACCGGTCTTGGTGAGGGCGCCGCCAATCACGGAGGTAGTGAGATTGCCGGTGATGATGGCACCGTTGGCCGTAACCGCACGATCGACCCCGGCCACTCCGCCATCCTGCTGGTCCACTCGCACCGTGCGATTGGCGCCATTGAGGTCAATATTGCTGGAGAATGTGATGCCCCCATTGCGCAGGGTGCCCCCGCCCACATCGGTTTGCGCCTGGGCTGACGACCCCATCAACAAGAACTCGCTTGGATTAAAAGTACCCGCACCGTTGTTCCACTGAATCGACGTGCCAAGACTAACGCCCCAATAGCCGCTATTCCCGCTCTCACTGAACCCGCTGGTGCCGCCGGTAATCTGGACTTGACCGGCGGCAGTGCCCAGTGTGCGTGAGAAAGCAGCCCCTTGAAAGTAGTCCTCCAAAATACCGCCGTTCATGGAGAGATTGCCGCTTGGAAGAGCGGCACCGCCACCATACAAGACCCTGCCGCCATTGATCGCAAAGTTGCCAGTGGAGGAGGTAAAAGTGGTGGCCTTGATGTCCAACAATCCCGCGCCGGCCTTGGTGAGGGTGGCACCGGTTGTGTTTAAGTTAAATGTTCCGATCAGCAGAATCCTCCCCGAAGTGACATCCCAAGTCTGATTCGCCCCGACCGCCATGGTATTATTGATCGTAAGATTCTGAGTGGCTGCCGACATGTCGATGCCCACACCGCTCACGCCGTTGAGGGTGAGCGTCGCGCTGGCCGAGTTAGCTATGGTGATGCCCGCGCTGGGGTTGACGATTTTGATTTGGCCCCATGTCACGCTCCCGCCAAGCGCAGTACCATGATTACCGGACGATGTTGAGTTCCACTGCGCAATGTCGGTACCCGTGGGCGGCCCACCGGCACTCCAAGCGCCAGCAAGGTTGAGGAGGGTTGCATTGTTTTGCCGAGTGTAGGTTGACTGCGCCTGCATCTCGAAAGCGAAGAACACACTGCCGACGGTGAGTGTGACCACTGCGAGATGGTTGGTGAGTGCGCGGTTTGTCATAAGATTTCTCCCGTTGACGAACAACGGCCAAATAGCTGTTTCATCTGCCTGAACGACATGACCCTACCACGGATAACCACGTCAATATTCTATATCCAACTTCCGATCTGACAACGGATTTTAGCCCTGTATTAACGAAAAAATAGACCCTGATTTGCGACAAGCGAATTTTGCGAAAGCGGAGTGCGGAGCAGGGGAAGGGGAGCGGGGACGCTCGCGCCACGGGCTGCAACTTTGGTAGGGACGGCTCGGAGAGTCGTCCCTGCCGGTTTTAGCAGCGCTGACGACGGTAGTACCAGCCCATCGTGAGCGCGCCGCAGAAGATCAGGAAGATGCCGCTGGGTTCGGGGATGACTTGGAAATCGTAGTTCAGCCAGATGTAGTTGCCGTCTTGGCGGAGGAAGAAGTAAACCGAGCGTCACGCTGAGGTTGCCGAACCCGGTGGTGGTGCCGGCGACGTCACAGCCCCTCATCCTGAGCCTTTCCCCGGCAGCGGAGCGGGGAACGGGTTTTCGCATTGGTGGGCTGGCATGGAATGACGGCTCGACTTTGCGGGGCTGGTCGGGTAGATGAGTCCGTAATGAAACGTCCTCTCTTGGCTTTGATTTCGATTCTGGTGATCATCGCGTCGGGTGTTTCGATTTACCTGTCCCAACGCCAACCCACGCCGCGGGTGAATCTCAAGCCGTTTGAGGGAATAGGCTTGGTGGGGGCGGAAGAAGTCGCGAAGTCGCTGGGCGGCAAGGGGCGCATAGTGGTCGTCGCGTACGACGTAAAGGCGGCGCCGGTCGAGGTGCCCGTGACGAGTTTTCTCGCCGAGTTGCCGAAGCACGGCAGCATCACGGTGACGGCGGTCGAGCGCTTGGCGATGAATCCGGGGGACATACCCATGCATGACATGGGGCTGGAGGGCGAGAGGTTTTTGGAGTTGCTGAAGAAACATGCGGACGTGGACGCGATCGTGTCGTTTGTGGGCGGGCCGCATTTCAAGGATCAGGACTACCGGCAAGTGCCGGCCAAACGGCCGAAATTTTTGAGCTTGGGCGGTTTCAGTCCCTTTACGCGCGACCAACTCGAGCTGGGCGTGGTCAACCTCGCTATCGTTCCCCGGTTCGATCCGCCCGCCGCTGCGAGTCGCGAGCCACAGACTCCGCGTGAGTGGTTTGATCGGTTTTACACGGTGGTGACGCCGGAGACGGCCCAGTCGTTGCCGGCCTTTTGACTTACGCGGCGCGCCGGGCGTCGGCGGTCGGGGGGCACAACTGGGCGACCATTTGCCGCAGCGTGTCTTGGGTAATCGGTTTGGGGACGACGCGGTCGGCGACGGTGGGGCGGCCGTCATGGAACCCGGTCACGATCAATACCGGGGTGGTCGGGCGGGCTGATTTTATGGCAGTGGCGAGTTGATCGCCGCTCAGCTCCGGTAGCGCGCGGTCGGTGACCACAAGGTCGAACTGGCCGGCCTGAAATTTCTCCCAACCGCGCGCGCCCGTGGCGGCGGTTTCCACGTCGTGACCATCGCCGCGCAGATATTGCGCTTCGAAGTCGAGCACT
>CAZJCX010000039.1:5530-8413 GCA_964544425.1 uncultured Verrucomicrobiota bacterium | reverse complement strand
ATCTTCGACGAGCAACACGCGCCGGGGCGTGATGGTGGCCGGGGCGGGCGCGACGGCTGCGGAACCGGCCGCGGGGCAGGGCAGGCGGACCGTGCAGGTGGTTCCCCGGTTGAGTTCGCTGGCGATTTCGATCGTGCCGCCGTGCCGCTGCACGACGCCGTACGCGATCGCCAGACCAAGGCCGGTGCCGCGTTTTTCCTTCGTGGTGAAAAATGGTTCGAGGCAACGCTGCCGGACTTCGTCGCTCATGCCGACGCCGTTATCCGCCACCGTGAGCGTGACGTTCGGCCCGTCGCACCGGGTCGCGATGCTGATCGTCCCGCCGCCGGGCAAGGCGTCCACCGCGTTGAAGAGCAGGTTGATGAGGACCTCGCGCAGATCGGTCGCGCTGCCCTGGATGGCCGGTGTGTCCTGCAAATCGAGTTCGATGCGGATGGTGCTGCCGCCCGCCTGCGTCTGGTCTTTCCAACGCGGCTGCGTCAACACCAACGCCTGCTCGACCACCTGTTGCAGGTCAACGGGCTGATACACGTCGGTGGTTTTCCGGTGCCGGTAAAACTCGCGCAGCCGGTTGACGATCTGGACGGCGTCCCGCGCGGCGGCGTTGGACATCTGGAGGAACTTTTTGACCTTGTCCTTGTTCTCCAAGTTTTCCGGCCACGCGAGCAGGAGTTCGTTGAACCCGAGAATCTTGGCCAGCGCGTTGTTGAAATCGTGGGCCACGCCGCTGGCCATTTTTTCCAGCGCGCGCAACCGTTCCTGCTGCACCATTTGTTGTTGGGTCTGACGCAACTCGGCCAGTGTCGCTTCGAGTTTTTGCGCCGTCTCGCGCAACGATTGTTCAATGTGCTTGTGGATGGTGATGTCGCGGACGCTGAGTTCGATGACTTCACCTTTCGGACAGGTCGTCAAATTGGCGCGCGCCTCGCCGACGATGGTGGTTCCGTCCGGGCGGGCGACCAGCAGTTCCGCGCGCGGAGCGTTGACCTTTTGCAGCAGCAACCCGGTATCGTTGGCGTCCTGCAACTCCGGCAGGAAGCGCGTGATCGGCTGGTTGACGAGTTCCGAGCAGGAGCGGCCCAACAGCGTCGTCGCCGCCAGGTTCGCTTCCACCACGCGCAACGACCGGGGTTCCAGGAGAAACAGCGCGTCGGTCGCCAGATCAAACAGTTCCCGGTAATTGTTCTCGGAATGGTTCGTCTCCTGTTCCGCGACCATGCCGATGCTGATCAGCACGGCGAGAATCGCCCCGGTCAAATACCCGGCGGCCATTCCGAGCGGAGACGTCTCCGCGAAGGGGATCGCCAGCAGATGCACGCCCCAACCGACAAACCCGCCGCCCAACACGATTCCGCCGAGGAATTGACGGCGACGTTGGATGTACTGGGTGCCTGTGAACACGCCCGCCACCGCGAGGAGCGAAAACACCGGCACCGTGATCCACAGGCGCTCCCGGACATGGAACGCCGCCAGATACGCCCACAACAAGATCATCGCCACGCCGAACACCAGCTCGCGATCGGGCCGGGCGTGTTGCGTGAGTTGAAAACTGCCCCAGAACATGAACAACGCGCAAATCCCGATGCAACTACTCCGCGTCATCCACAACCACGGTTTATCCGGTGCCTCCAGCATCGCGATCGCCGCGGCGAGATACACCGCGTAAAACATCCACGCCACTGTCCACAGGCTGAAGTACCGGCGGCGTGTGGTGTGGTTCAGATATGCAAACACCGCCACCACCACCCCGGCACTGACCAGCGCCAAAACCAGCGTCGCTTTGATCCATTCGGCTGGAAACGTCGCCGTCGCTGCCTCGGCCAATTCGTGGAACCACGACATACCGGGTGCAAATGCACAACCCACGCCAATTCGTTCATGGCCAGCCGTAAGTGCCATCCGGCAAGCGGTTGCATCAGACCGCGACCGATTGGTGAGGGCTAGTTTGCAGCAGGCGCGTACAATTTTTGCCGCTGTTCTGGCGGAACCAGTTTTTGTGCTAGTCTGCGACCATGTCATTCCAACTGGTCAGCAAGTTCCAGCCGCGCGGCGATCAGCCGGAGGCGATTCGCGCGTTAACCACGTCGTTGCGCGCGGGGAACCGGTATCAGACCTTGCTGGGGGTGACGGGGAGCGGGAAAACTTTCACGATGGCCAATGTGATCGCGGAGCTCCCGCGTTGGTGATCTCGCACAACACGACGCTGGCGGGGCAGTTGTTCTCGGAGTTCAAACAATTCTTTCCTCACAACGCCGTCGAGTACTTCGTGAGCTACTACGATTACTACCAGCCCGAGGCGTACATTCCGCAGACGGATACCTACATCGAGAAGGATGCGAGCATCAACGAGCAGATCGAGAAACTCCGGCTCGCGGCGACGAGTTCGTTGCTGTCGCGGCGCGACGTGGTGGTGGTGGCCAGCGTATCGTGCATTTACGGGTTGGGATCGCCGGAGGACTATTTCGAGATGATGGCGCAACTGGCGGTCGGGCAGACGCTGGAGCGGGACGAGTTGCTGCGCAAGCTGGTGGACATGCAGTACAACCGCAACGATGTCGAGTTCACGCGCGGCGCGTTTCGCGTGCGGGGCGACACCGTCGAAGTGTGTCCGAGCTACACCGAGGATGCGGTGCGCATTGAGTTCTTCGGCGACCGGATCGAACACGTCACCCGCTTCGAACCGCTGACCGGCAAGAAAATCGAATCACTGGAAAAGTTTTCCATCTACCCCGCCAAGCACTGGGTGATGCCGTACAATAAGATTGTCCGCGCGATTGACGGCATCAAAGCGGAAATGGCCGAGCAGGTCGCGCAGTTCGAGAAAGCCGGCAAGCTCGTCGAAGCGCAGCGCATTCATTCGCGGACGATGTACGACATCGAGAT
>CAZJCX010000039.1:0-5520 GCA_964544425.1 uncultured Verrucomicrobiota bacterium | reverse complement strand
AAGGAAATGGGGTTCTGTCCGGGCATTGAGAACTATTCCCGGCATCTCAGCGCGCGCCAGCCCGGTGAGCGGCCGTTCACGCTGATTGATTTCTTCCCGGAGGATTATCTGCTGATCATTGATGAATCGCACGTGACGGTGCCGCAAGTGGGCGGGATGTACGCCGGTGACCGGTCGCGGAAAACCACGCTCGTCGCACACGGTTTTCGCTTGCCCTCGGCGCTCGACAACCGGCCGCTCCACTTCGGAGAATTCGAAAGCCTGGTCCGGCAAGGCGTGTTTGTCTCTGCCACACCGGGACCGTACGAGCTGGGGAACAGCGCCCTGGTCGCGGAACAGATCATCCGTCCGACCGGCCTGGTGGACCCGCCGGTGAAAATCAAACCGCTGGCCGGCCAGATTGACGATCTGATCGAGGAATGTCGCCAGCGCGCCGGCAAACACGAGCGGGTGCTGGTCACGACGCTCACCAAGCGCACCGCCGAGGAATTGACCGATTACCTCCGCGATGTCGGGGTGAGAGTGCAATATCTGCACAGCGACATTGACGCGATTGAACGGGTGGAGATTCTGCGCGGACTGCGGGCGGCGGATTTCGACGTGCTGGTGGGGATCAATCTGCTCCGCGAGGGGCTGGACCTGCCGGAAGTGTCGCTGGTGGCGATTCTGGATGCCGATAAGGAGGGATTTTTGCGGAGTGCCACGTCGTTGATCCAAACCGCGGGCCGCGCCGCCCGGCACGTGAACGCCGAGGTGATCCTGTACGCCGATGTGATGACGGACTCGATCAAGAAGTTCCTCCAGACCACGGACTACCGGCGCGAGAAGCAATTGGCCTACAATCGCAAACACGGCATCACGCCCCAGACGGTGAAACGGGAGTTGCAGCTGAGCTTGGAGGAACTGACCCGTGCCAAAGAGGTCGAAGTCGCCGTCGTGCGCGAAACGCCGGGCGGCTATCGAAAAGCGGAGTTGCTCCGCGAGTTGGAAAAAGAGATGCTCGAAGCCGCCGAGAACTTGCAGTTCGAGAAAGCCGCCATTTTACGCGATGAAATCGAAGAGCTGAAGAAGTCCGATGGCGCGGCGGCGTTGCCGCGCCGCGAAGTGAAGTACGACCGAAAATTGAAGACGAACGTCGTAAAGAAACCACGGCGCGCCAAATCATCATGAACAGCCTGCCAGTGGAATACATTCGCCAACTTGTCCGCACCGCCCTCGCCGAGGATCTGGGGGCCGGGGATATCACGACGGAAGCGACCGTACCGGCCGATCTGCGGGCGCAGGCCGTGATGATCGCCAAGGAACCCTGCGTGGTCGCCGGACTGCCGCTGGCGTCGGCAGTATTCGCGGAACTGGAACCGCGCCTGCGCGTGGAGACGCTCGTGACGGAGGGCGCGCTGGTGACGCCGCAGACGGTGGTAGGTCGGTTGACCGGAACGGCGCGGGCGATCCTGACCGGGGAGCGGACAGCCCTGAACTTTCTGCAACGGCTCAGCGGGATTGCGACGTTGACGCGGGAATTTGTCGAAGCCGTGGCGGGGACCCGCGCCGTGATCCTCGACACGCGCAAGACGACGCCAACGTTGCGGTTGTTGGAGAAGTACGCCGTGGCTGTCGGCGGCGGGACGAATCACCGGCTGGGGCTGTACGACGCGATGATGGTGAAGGACAATCACCGGGCGATTCTCGCGCGGCTCGGTCCGGCCGCGCTCGGTGAAGCCGTGGCGCGCGTGCGCCGCGAACACCCGCAGGCGCCGGTGATCATCGAGGCCGATTCTTTACCGGACGTGGAGACCGCCTTGGCGGCTGGCGCCGATCACATCCTGCTCGACAACATGACCGGTGACGAACTCCGCGAGTCGGTGGCGCTGATCGCGGGGCGGGCGAAAACGGAGGCCAGCGGCGGGGTGCGACTGGAGAATGTCGCGGAGATCGCGGCGAGCGGCGTGGACTATGTCAGCGTCGGCGCGCTGACCCATTCGGCGCGCGCAATTGACTTTTCGCTGGAGATTGCGATGGATGGAGCATGAAATGGATCGTGGTGTTCACGATGGCGCTGCTGACGGGCGGCGCCGCCGCCCAAAGTTGGGAGACATTCCGCGATTGCCGGCTGATCGAGCACGACGGAAACGACGGCGACAGTTTTCATGTTCAAGCTGGCGACCGGCATTTGGTGGTGCGCTTGTATTTCGTGGACTGCCCCGAAACCAGTGCGGGAACCGATGCCGATGCGAAGCGCATCCGCGAACAAGCCCGGTATTTTGGTCTGACGAACATGACGCGGGTGATTCATTACGGACACGAAGCGCAGGCGCTCGTGACACAGTTGCTGGCGGAGCCGTTCACCGTCCAAACGACAGTCGCGCCGGCGCCCGGCCGGTCGGCGATCCCGCGCGTGTACGCGATGGTCACGACCCCGGCGGGGAAGGATTTGGGGACGATGCTGGTGCAACGCGGTTTTGCCCGCGTGTACGGGACGAAACGGGAAACACCCGACGGCGTGACCGGCGACAAGTTCGCCGCGCGTCTCAACGATGAGGAGACGCAAGCGATGCTGCACCGCGCCGGCATCTGGTCCGAGACCGCGGCCGACCTGCTGGTCGAGTTGCGCGCTCAACAGCGGCGCGACGACGCAGAACTTCAGGATATCCGCCGGGGTTTGCACGGCGATGAGGCGCGCGGGCCGGTGGATCTCAACACCGCGACGAACCGGCAACTGCAATCCATTCCCGGGGTTGGTCCCGTTTTGGCCACGCGGATCATTGAGCACCGGCCGTATGCTTCGGTGGAGGAACTGCTGCGCGTGCCGGGGATCGGCGAGAAACTTCTCGACCGGCTGCGGCCCCACGTGACCGTCGCTCCCGCCCCTGCCAGCCCAGCCGGGTCGTAGTCCACCCAGCCGCTGGGGTGCGGCTTGCGAGCGTGGCCGCGTTTCGATAGAGTGCGCGCCGTGAGCGAGACGCAGATCATCTTGGAACGCCTCCACCGGGCCGGGGGCGACTTCGCGGCGCGCGACGGCGAAACCCCGGCCCAGCTTCGCGAACTCCGTCAACTTGGGTACGTCATTGAAGCGCATCCGATGCGGGGCCTGCGGTTGGTGCAGTCGCCCGACCGGCTGATGGCGGAGGATTTGCAGGCGCGACTGGCGCCGCAAGCGTTGGGCCGGGAAATTCTCGTCTTCGAAGAGACCAGTTCCACCAACGATGTCGTGGCCCAACTGGCGGCGAGCGGGCGGGGCGAGGGGACGGTCGTCTTTGCGGAGACGCAGACGCGCGGTCGGGGCCGGCACGGCCGGAGTTGGGTTTCGCCGAAGGGGAAGGGCTTGTGGTTCTCGGTCTTGTTGCGGCCGCGGTTCGCGATGCCGCGTCTGACGATCGCCGCCAGTGTGGCCGTGGCCCGCGTGGCCGGTGAGCGCGCGCGCATCAAGTGGCCCAATGACGTGATGTGGGACGGGCAGAAAGTGGCCGGGATTCTCTCGGAAGCGCGTGGCAACGTCGCCATTCTCGGAGTGGGGCTGAATGTTCACGCGGCGGATTGGCCGCCCGGTGCGACCAGCTTGGAACAGGCGACCGGCCGACCGCAGGATCGCGTCGGGCTGGCGGTGCGACTGCTGGCGGAATTGGACCGGTGCTATCAGCAAGCCGCGCGGCAATTTGACGCGATCAGCGAGGAATGGGCCGACCGCTGCACCACGCTGGGCCGGCAACTCGTGGTGACGATGGGCGCGCGGAGGATCGAGGGCCAGGCATATGCGCTCGACGAGAATGGGGCGCTCATTTTGCGGAAGGACAATGGCCAGACCGAGCGGATTCTCGGCGCGGACGTCACGGTGGAACATGGCTGACCGCTGCCTGCTCATCAACGTCAACAACACGAACACCACGTTCGCCCTCGCCACGCGAGAGCGGTTGTTGCAGATTCGCCGCCAGCCGACCGCGACGGTGCGCGAGGTGCCGTTTTCGCGGACGGCGTACCAGCGCATTGTGTTGGCTTCCGTCGTCCCTGCCGTGACGGGGCGGTTGCGGCGGTGTTTGCCGGTCAACCCACTGCTCGTGGACGCGTTTTGTGATCTGGGAATCGGAGTCCGGTACCCACGGAAGAAGCAGATCGGCGCGGACCGGCTTGCGAATGCCGTGGCGGTGACGCGGCTGTACGGCGCGCCGGCGATTGTCGTGGATTTCGGCACCGCGGTGACATTCGATATCGTGAACCGCCGGTGCGAGTACATCGGCGGCGTCATCGCACCCGGACTGGCGGCGGTGACGGACTATTTGTACCAGCGCACGGCGTTGTTGCCGCGCATCACGTTGACGGAACCACGGTCGATCATCGGCAAGAGCACGGTGGGTGCGATGCGTGTCGGCGCGGTGATCGGCTACCGGGGTTTGGTGAAGGAGATCCTCGCGGCGTTGCAGCAGCAGCCCGGCCTGAAGCGCGCCGTGGTGGTGGCGACGGGCGGGTATGGTGATCTCATGGCGCGGCGCATTCCGGGTATCGAGCATGTGAATCCGAGGTTGACCCTCGAAGGGCTGCGGTTTATTTACGAGCGCCATTCCCGATGAATCGAATTGACGCCAGATTCCGCGCAGTGCGCGCGGCCCGTCAAAAAGCGTTTGTGGCCTACATCGCAGCCGGTGACCCGCATCTTGGGGCGACCGCGAAGTTCGCGCGCGAGTTTGAGCGGATCGGCGTGGACGTGCTGGAACTGGGCGTGCCGTTCAGCGATCCGCTGGCCGACGGCGTGGTGAACCAACTCGCCGCCGAGCGCGCGTTGCAAAGCGGGACGACGCTGGCGCGCGTACTGCGGATGGTGGCGGCGTTGCGAAAATCGGGCTGCGAGATCCCGGTGGTCTTCTACATCTACTTCAACCTCATCCACCGGTACGGCTTGAAGAAATTCGCGCGCGATGCGGCACGGGCCGGGGTGGATGGCGTGTTGGCGCTGGATCTCCCACCCGAAGAAGCAGTCGGCTACGAGCGCGCCATCAAACGCGTCGGGGTGCATCCGATTTATCTCATCGCGCCGACCACGCCCGCGGCCCGCGTGAAAGAAATCGCGCCGCACGCGGCAGGCTTCCTTTATTATGTCTCCCGCGAGGGCGTGACGGGGATGCAAAACAACGTTTCCAGTACCATGCTGCCGATGGTGAAGTTAATCCGCCGGTATTCTCAACTGCCCGTCTGCATCGGGTTCGGAGTCTCGACTCCCGCGCAAGCCGCCACCGTCGCCGCCGCCGGTGATGGGGTGGTGGTGGGCAGCGCCATCGTGAATCAAATCGCCAAACACGGGGCGGCAGCGGGCCGAGTGGCGCGGTTCGTTGGGCCGCTCGTCAAGGCGGTGAAAGCGCTATGAACTGGGCCGTGATCATGGCCGGTGGTTCCGGCGAGCGGTTCTGGCCGCTCAGCCGCCGCAAAACGCCGAAGCAACTGCTCGCGATCACCGGCTCGCGGACGATGATTCAAGAAGCTGTCGCCCGGCTTCGGCCGGCGATTCCGCCTCACCGGGTGATGGTGGTGACG
>CAZJCX010000038.1:18892-20071 GCA_964544425.1 uncultured Verrucomicrobiota bacterium | reverse complement strand
CTGTGGTCGATCGTGCTGGCCGGCGGGGGCTGGCGCGGGATCGACTCTGTTCTTCTGAAAACGGCAGGGCTTTTTGTCCTGGGCGCGGTCGTCAATGCCGTCCGGACGGACAAAGACCATGCTGGCAAGCCGCGCCGTTTGAGTTGGATCACGCCGCCGGCACCCACGCTCGAAGCCGGTGATATCATCGCCCTCGCGGAGGCCGAACGATTGTGGAACGAGGGCGGCGCGTTCTTTCTCGATGCGCGCACCCCGGCGGATTTCGCCAAAGGCCACATCGCGCTGGCGCATAATCTACCGCTCGACCACTTCGACGACTTCTACAACGACATCGCCGCCCGGCTCGCGCCGGACTCGCCGGTGATTGTGTATTGCGACGGCGAACAGTGCGAGCTGAGTCACCATCTGATGGAACGTCTCCGCACACTCGGCTACCAAAATGTCCGGGTTCTCGTCAACGGCTGGACGGTCTGGCGCACCGCCGGCTTGCCCACCGAGCTGGGAGCGGACGCGCCGTGAGACTGGTCAATTTCATCCTGCGTCTTGTTGTCGGCGGCGTGTTCGTGTTCGCCGCCGTGCTTAAGATTTTCGACCCGGCCACCTTTGCAGCGGACATCGGCAATTACCGGCTGCTGCCGCGCGCGTTGCTGTACCCGACTGCGATCCTGTTGCCGTGGGTCGAGCTGGGTGCCGGACTTTTGCTCGCGCTCGGCATTTGGCGGCGCGCCAGCGCGCTGGTGATCGCGGCGCTCTGTCTCGTGTTTCTCATCGCGATCAGTCAGGCGCTGGCGCGCGGCTTGGATGTGCACTGCGGCTGTTTCGGCACGGTCGCCGCCGGTCCGGTCGGCCTGCGGAACCTGCTGATTGATCTCGCGTTGCTGCTGATGGCCGGTTGGCTGGCGTGGAAGCAGAGGGAGTAGTTGCTCCGCTACCGCACCGTCTGTGCGCCGAGCCGGAACTCCAACTGCATCCAGATGCTGTGCTCATCGCCCAAGCCTTGAATGTGGTCGTAGTTGTATTGCCACCGCAATTTGGAGAACTCGGTGGGATAGAACGTCAGGTTCGGCGAGATGCGGGTGCGATCCAACCGCAGTTCCGACGCGAACGCGGCGGAATCGCCGGTGAGCCATTCGCCGCGCAGGCCGGCCACCCAGCCGCGACAAAAGCCCCAGAGGATCT
>CAZJCX010000038.1:15009-18874 GCA_964544425.1 uncultured Verrucomicrobiota bacterium | reverse complement strand
GCGAATAAATCCCCCAGTCCGTCAGTCGCTCGCCCGGCAGCGTCACCAGTTCATCTTCCAACGACGTGCGCGCCGCGGCATCGTAGCGGCGGAGGAGCGCTTCGGTTTGCCATGCCACGAACGGAAACCCTTGTTCCGCGTTCGCGGGTCGCCATTCCCAATAGACGTCGGCGCCATACAGTTGCGTGTCCGCCTGCGTGCCGGAGTTGTTCGGCCCGAACGCACCGGACAATCCCAGTAACAACGTCTGCGTTTCACTCAGGTCTAACGACGCGGCGACGCGCGGGACGAACAGCAAGTCTTGCGGACCGCGTAACCTCGTCTCGACCGTTTCGCCGCCGTGAATGTCGCCGGAGTCCTCGCTGCGGAATCCCGCGGCGGTCTCGCCGTCGCTGTTGAAAACACCGAGCGAGATTTCCGTGACGAACGGCGTGGGCGCGAGCCACGAGACCTGGCCGCCCGGATTTCGCATACCGTCTGCGCCCAGCAACCGGGTGATCACGATGGACTGATCCACAAACGACCGCCCGTGGGTGTGTTGCACGTTGTGCCTGCCAAAGTGGGCGAACATCTGACCCGCTTTGACCTGCAAGTTCCCCGGCAACGACGTGGTTTGCAGCCACGCTTCTTCCACCTCCACCACCGTCTCCCCGCCCGGCTCGATCACGAGCGGGATGGTCACGAGACCGTTGAAGTACGGATCCACCGCGCCATCGAGCGCCAGTTCCGCGCCCTGCAACGTGAACCCGCGTTGACTCGGATCATGGTGCGCGCCGTTGATGGCTTCGACATCCGGCGTCGTGCTCCAACCAAACGCCATCGTGGTGAACAGACTGACATTCATGTGCGCCGGTCCCGCCTTCGCCACGGTCAACGGATCACTCGGCGACCAAGTCCGCTGCTGTGTAGCGGCCGCCGTCCCGGCGGCTCCCGCCGGCGTCGCCTGCGCTGCCAGCGCCTCTTTGACCCGGCGTTGCACTTCCTGCTCAATGAACGGTTTGAGGTCTTCGATCACTTTGCGGCGGATTTCTTCTTCGGTGGCCGCGCGGGCCACCACCGGCAACAGCCACGCTGTCGCCAGCACGACACGAAACAAACGATGCATGATGATTCTCCTGAATGAGTTGATTTGCCAGCACACCTCTGGTGCGCTGGTGCGACACGAATGGGATCAACGTCAGGAGCGAGCCGGCGGGGCTTGGCTCGATGTGGACGGACTGGAGAAAGTGTAGTGGGGCTGTTGCGATTCCACCGGGCGGTGCGTCGCGACGGGGGTGCGGTCTGGCAGACGGGGGACCGCTGCGAGCGCCGGGGCGTGATGCGCGGTGTGCCAGACACAAACGAAACAGGTGTCCGGGCAGGCCGTCGCGTGCGCGGCATGATCATGCGCGAGCAATTCGCCGCCGACCAGGAAGCCGCCGTAGAGAATCGCCAACCAAAGTGCTATCGGCCGCAAAATCACGGGGGGACAATGGTGAGCCCGCATGAGAAAGTCAAGATTCAGGACACCAAGTTGCAACAGCAACAACATCGCACAAGAGATGGCGCTCATTGGATCGGGTTGGCATTCCGATACGAACCGCCCCAAGCGGGCCGGAATTTTTTTTGTTTTCCTTGCGTGAAATGGCCGATCAACACTTTGAGGAGTAAAAACCCTAGCATCTCGCGACGGCCGGGCATAGATTCAGGGCATCATGAGGGATCCGACCAAAGACTCGTCGCAGAACTACATCGCACGGGACGGGTGAATCATGAAAACCAGCCCCGTCATAGACCAACCACAACCCCGGCAAGACGTCTTGGCTTGGAAGAAGATAGTAGCCCACTACGAAAAGCCCGCGATCGGGCGCAGTGTCTGGCAGGTCGTCAATTCGGTCGTTCCTTATATCGCGCTGTGGTACCTGATGTATCTCAGTGTGCAAGTCTCTTGGTGGCTGACACTGCCGTTGGCGGTTCTGGCGGCCGGGTTTTTGGTGCGCATCTTCATCATCTTTCATGACTGCGGCCACGGCTCGTTTTTCAAATCACGAAAGGCCAACGACGTGTGGGGCTTCATTACGGGGGTTTTGACGTTCACGCCCTATTACCTCTGGCGGTGGGAGCACGCCGTTCATCACGCGAGCGCGGGCGATCTGGACCGGCGCGGCCTGGGTGACGTGTGGACGTTGACGGTTCAGGAATATCTTGAGGCGTCCCGTTGGAAACGGTTCGCGTACCGGCTGGCGCGCAACCCGGTGGTGTTGTTTGGTATCGCCCCCGCGTTCCTGTTCCTGATCCGGCATCGGTTCACCTCGTGCAAGGCGAGCAAACGGGAGCGCCACTCGGTGTATTGGACGAATCTCGCACTGTTGGGAGTGGTGGCGTGCCTGATCTGGCTCTTCGGCATCAAGGACTACCTGCTCATCCAGTTGACGGTGACAATGGTGGCCGGCTCGGTCGGGGTGTGGTTGTTCTACGTGCAGCATCAATTCGAGGGGGTCTATTGGAACCGGCGCGAAGACTGGGATTACACGCAGGCGGCGCTGCAAGGCAGTTCGTTCTACAAACTCCCCAAAGTGCTGCAGTGGTTTTCGGGCAACATCGGGTTTCATCACATTCACCACCTCAGTCCATCAATCCCCAATTACAACCTCGAAAAATGTCACAAGGCTGATCCCTTGTTTCAGAGCGTGCCGCCTGTGACATTGTTCTCCAGTCTAAAGTCGTTCACGTTTCGCCTCTGGGATGAACGACGCAACCGATTGGTCGGCTATCGTCATCTCCGGCTCCTTCGGCGGCAACAACAGCGGGACAAGGTCTGATTCTTTGGGCGGCGCCGTGAGTAATGTTGTTACGCAGAGGCAAATCCGGAGCGCCATCTTTCGTCGCCATAATCGTAACGATAATTGATTGCCGCCGCCAAACCCGATCGCATACGTTGCCGACAAAGGAATCAGAATATGAACAAACAAATTGTGAAAACAGATGCCGCACCCAAAGCGGTCGGGCCCTATTCGCAGGCGGTGTGGGCGGGGGACTTGTTGTTTTGCGCGGGGCAGATTCCGCTGGAGCCGGTGACTGGAAGCATGGTGGCAGGCGGGATTACCGAGCAGACGACTCGGGTGTTGGACAACATTACCGGGTTGCTGCGGTCGCAAGGTTTGAGCTTGGCGAACGTTGTGAAGGCGACGGTCTTTTTAGCGGACATGAATCAATTCGCGGCGATGAACGAGGTGTATGCCCGGTATTTTACGGGTGAGTTCCCGGCGCGTTCGACGATTCAGGTGGCGCGGTTGCCGAAGGATGCGTTGGTGGAGATTGAAGTCGTCGCGGCGCGTTAAGGCAGGGCGACGAGCCGGTAGAAGCGGTGGGGACGGGCGAGGGCGGCAGGGTCGGTGATTTCGATATCGGCGCCGGTGCCGGGGATTTGGTCGGCCAGCAGGAGCCAATGCGGGTCGGTGATGGCGTCTTTGTATTCGAGCCGGTAGGTGATGCCAAGGATCGTGGGGAAACCGAGTGTGGCGTTGGGTGCGGCGGCGGTGACGCTGACGACCGGGCGGCTGGCGGCGTCTCGCGGATGGGTGCCGGCGCGGAGTTCTTGAGCGTTGGTGAAGCCGTCGCCGTCGGCGTCTTCATCCGATGCGGCGGCAAGGTTGGTGAAGTAGAAGGCTTCCCACGAGTCCGGGAGGGTGTCGTTATCGGTATCGGTGGTGGTGACGGTGATCGGCGTGGAGAACGGTGACGTGTTACCGGCATCGTCGGTGGCGGTGGCGGTGATGTTGTGACCGGCGAGGATGGCGGCCGGTAATGTGGAGTTGATGGCCGCAACGCCGGTGGCGTCCGTCGTGACGTTGGTGGCGCCGAGAAACGTACGGCCTTCATCGTC
>CAZJCX010000038.1:14398-14999 GCA_964544425.1 uncultured Verrucomicrobiota bacterium | reverse complement strand
GTGAGTTGGCAAAAAACTCGATGCGATGAGCGGAGTTGGAGGAAGTGGTGAGTGTACCGGCGACGGTGGTGCCGAGGGCGAGGGTGGCGGCGGTGAGGACGGGGGCGGGGCGGTTGAGGTTGGCGCCGTCGTTGAGCGCGATGCCGATCCAGCCGTTGCTGGTGATGGAGTTGCCGAGAATGCGATTCCCGAAAGTGGACGCGTCGTAGAGCGCTAAGCCCGTGCTGACATTGCCGGCGATGAGGTTGGCGCTTCCGACGAGGTTTGAGCGCGCGCCGCCCCAGATGGCAACGCCATTCCAGCCGTTGGAACTGATGGTGTTGCCGAGAACGGTGTTGTGGTCGCTGCCGGTGTCGCCGATGACGAGGCCGTAGGTGGTGTTGCCGGAGATGATGTTGCGGTGGCCGGAATTGCCGCCGATGACGTTGCGATTTGCGCCGCTGAAGATCGTCAGCCCGGCATAACCGTTGGCGATGGCGACCGTACCGGCCGCGTCGGTGCCGAGGCGGTTGCCGCGGACGATGTTGAAGACGGTAGCCGGGTCGGCGAGTCGGAGACCTTCGCTGGCGTTACCGGAGATGACGTTGTCGGCGACGGTATT
>CAZJCX010000038.1:11287-14388 GCA_964544425.1 uncultured Verrucomicrobiota bacterium | reverse complement strand
GACCGCGCCGTCGAGCAGCAACACGCCGGCAAAGGTGTTGGGTACTGCGATTGTGCCGGTGGGGTTGAGACCGATGAAATTATTTTCGACAAGATTGTCGCGGACGGCGGGGCCGGTAATCCAAATGCCGGCGTCGGTGTTGCCGGAGATGATGTTGCGCGCCGCGCCGCCGATGGTGTTGCTGCGGGTTTGGCCGGTGAGGATGAGGCCGCCGAGTTGATTCGGGACGGCGGCGGTGCCGGTGTGGTTGAGTCCGATGTAATTGCCGAGGATGACGTTGCCGATGGTGTTGGAGCCGTCAATCCAGATGCCGTACTGGGCGTTGCCGGCGATGACGTTGCGATGGGCGGCGTTGGTGCCGCCGATGGTGTTGCGGCTGGCGCCATCGCTGATTTGGATTCCTTGGAAGGCATTGGGCGCAGCGGTCGCGCCAGTGTGGTCGAGTCCGATCCAGCAGCCGCGGATGGTGTTGTTGGTTGTGCCGGGGTGCAGGAGGGCGACGCCGACCCACGGGAAATTGCGGATGGCGAGGTGTTGGACAACGCAGTGCGCGGCGTAGATCACCAAGCCGGGGACGTTACCGGCTTCGGGCAGGAGCAGCGAGCCGTCGAGGACGACGAGCGGATTGCCGGTGAAGCCCGGTTGGGTCGCGCCGTCAATGACGGTACCGTTGACGTTCAGCGGCGGGAGGTGGCCGGTGGGGCGGATGACGAAAACGCCGTTGGTGTAGCCGGGATCGGTGACGGGGATGTTGAAGCGGATGGTCGTGCCCGGATTATCGGCGGCGTAGAACAAGGCGGCGCGCAGGCTGCCGGGACCTGTTTCGGCAGTGGTGGTGACGATGTTGGTGAGAGCGGGACCCGGCCCGTAGAGTTGCCGGATGGCAGCGCGGTCGGTGGGGCTGAGGACGAGACCGGCAAGTCGGGTTTGGAATTTTTCAAAACCCGGTTGAACGCGGACAGTGTCGAGCGCGGGGTGGACGGTGAATGTACTGCGTGAGGAGTGGAGGACGGATTCGAAATCGTAACTGCCGACGATTGTGCCGGTCGGCTCGATGGCGAACCACGGCAAACCGCCGACGGTGACGTTGTTAGTGAGGATGGTGATGTAGGTGTCGCGGTCAGCGCGAGAATGTTCATGAAGCAAACCGAGGGAGTGGCCCATTTCGTGGCCGATCTGGCCGCGGGTCAGAAGACTGACTTCGACAATCTGGGGGTTGTTCGTGGCCGAGACCAGGTTCGGGCCGAACGGGTCATGCTTGAAAATAATGTACTGGGTCTCGCTGGTGCGCGGGATGAATTGCAGGTTGCCGGCCAGTTCCCAATCGCGCAGCGCGTTGAGGTAGACTTGTTGCTGCGCGGTGGACAGTCCCGGATCGAACTGATAGGGGATGGTACCGCCCGGCCACGGGAGATTGTTGGAATTGAAACCGCTGCCAATCAATGCCGCATGGCTGGCTGTCGCGCACCACAGGAAAACCCACAACCCCAGTTGTTTCATCGTCACCCGCCCGCGCGCAATCTATCTGCCATGCCGGTTCTAGCAAGTCGAAATCCGGTGCGCGAAGCTTGCTTTGGCACCGGGCTTCTTGTAGAAAGCGGAAATCTTCATGGCGTCTCTGACGATTCATCCGACCGCGCTGGTGGATTCTCGCGCGGAGCTTGGGGAGGGCTGCGAGGTCGGGCCGTTTTGTGTGATTGGGCCTGGCGTGCGGTTAGGGGCGGGGTGTCGGCTCCATTCCCACGTGGTCTTGGACGGGCTGACGACGGTGGGCACGGGTAACGAATTTTTTCCTTTCGCGTGCGTTGGTTTGAAGACGCAAGACCTCAAGTACAACGGAGGGAAGTGTTATCTGGAAATTGGATCGGCCAACGTATTTCGCGAGCACGTGACCGTTCACACCGCGACGGGCGATGGGTTGTTTACGCGCATTGGGTCGCACAACAGTTTTTTGGCTTGCTCACACGTCGCGCATGATTGTGTGGTGGGCAGCCACGTGATCTTCAGCAACAACGGCACGCTGGCCGGGCATGTCACCGTGGAAGATTACGCGATTGTGGGCGGGTTGGCGGCGGTCCATCAGTTCTGCCGGATCGGCACGATGTCCATCATCGGGGGCTGCGCGAAGGTGGTGCAAGACGTGCCGCCCTACATGCTGGTGGATGGGAACCCGGCCGAAACGCGCGGGGTGAACAAAGTCGGGTTGGAACGCAATGGCGTGACGGAAGAGTCCCAGCGGGCGTTGCGGGAGGCGTATAAAATAGTTTTCAGGTCGGGCTTGACAGTGTCCAACGCGTTGGATAAGGTGCGCGCCGAAGTTTCGGGAACCAAAGAAATCGAACACTTCATCGACTTCTGTCGCAAGTCTGAGCGCGGAATCGCCCGGTAAACAAGGAAGTCAACACGCAGTCAGCTTTTGGTGGCCAGATGGCAGTCCAAGCCGATTCCCGGCCTTGGAACGCATTCGCAAAGGAAAAGAGTGCGTGCCGCCCCTCGCGATACCTGCGTTGAGCAAGCACATGAGACAACGACGATACTTCAAGCGCCGCTCCGGCGGCGGACGACACCATCATGACCACAGCCAACATTCGGGAAGCGACAACCCGGAATCAGGAGCGACACCGATGAGTTCGACCGACCCAGCGGCGGCTGTCGGCACGGCCACCAGCCCGACGGACCCGAATGCGGCGCCTGCGCCCGCCGGGGAGTCAGCCGTTGTGGCGGGCCAGCAACCGAGCCACCCCCAACCGAATCAACAGCCGCCGCGTCCGCTCACGCCGTGCCGCGGCGTGTTGGAGGTCGGCGAAAAGGGTTTCGGATTCCTGCGCAATCCGGCGCGGAGTTTCCAGGTCAGCCCGAATGACATTTATGTTTCGCCAGACATCATCCGGCGATTCAAGCTGCGACCGGGGATCGAGATCGAAGGTAAATCGGCCCCGCCGAAAAAGGGCAGCCCGCAGCTCGTCGAGATCGCCACCATCAACGGCGACACGCCGGAGAAGTTCATGAGCTTGAAAAAGTTTGATGACCTGACCGTCATCCAGCCCGACGAGCGGTTTGTGATGGAAACCGCGCCCGACCGCTACACGACGCGCGTGCTG
>CAZJCX010000038.1:0-11277 GCA_964544425.1 uncultured Verrucomicrobiota bacterium | reverse complement strand
CGACGTCGTGGCGCCCATCGGCAAGGGCACGCGCGGCCTGATCGTCGCCGCGCCCCGCACCGGCAAGACGACGTTGCTGCATCACATCGCCGACGCGGTCATCACGAATCATCCGGATGTTCACACCATCGTGCTGTTAGTGGATGAACGGCCCGAGGAGACGACTGATTTCCGCCGCTCGATCAAAGGCGGCGAAGTGCTCGCCTCGACAAACGACCAAACCATCGAGGATCACGTCCGCACCGCGAAGATGGCCATCGAACGTGCCAAACGACTCGTGGAAGCCGGGCGGGACGTCTTCGTCGTCCTCGACTCCATCACGCGCTTGGCGCGGGCGTTCAACAACTACATCGGCTCCACCGGCCGCACGATGACCGGCGGTCTTGATGCGCGCGCGATGGAGCAGCCGCGCCGGATTTTTGCGTCGGCCCGCAACACCGAGGAAGCGGGATCGCTGACGATCATCGCCACGGCCTTGATCGAGACGGGGTCGCGGATGGATGAGTTGATCTTCCAGGAGTTCAAAGGCACCGGCAACATGGAACTGGTACTGGACCGGAAAATCGCGGAGCAGCGGTACTGGCCGGCCGTGGATGTCAATATGTCCGGTACGCGGCGGGAAGAATTGTTGCTGTCACCGGCGGATTTGGAAGCGACCGCGCGAATGCGGCGCGCGCTGGCGGGCGCTCCACCGGTCGAGGCCATTCAGAAGCTGCTCAATGGTCTGTCCAAGCTCAAGACCAACAAGGAATTTCTGATCGCCGTCGGCAAGGGCGGCTGACGTGCGGCGCGTTCGCGAGTACGCGACCGTCAGTCAGCGTCTCGCCCGGTTACGCGACTGGCAGGTCGTTGCGGTTGGCAACGTCTGGGGATACCCGTTCTTTCGGGTCACCCGGTGGCGGACAAAGCGCTGGCCGACGGTGTTTCTCTCCGGTGGAATGCACGGCGAAGAGCCGGCCGGTGTCGAAGCCGTACTCCAGTGGCTCGAGAGTCCGGCCTCGCGGCGGTGGCAGGTGAACTGGTACGTCTTGCCGTGTATCAACCCCTACGGATGGGAACGGAACTACCGGCGCAACCGCCAGCGGTACGACATCAACCGTCAATTTCGGGGACGGACTGACTGCGTCGAAGCCAAGCTGGTGAAGCGTTTGTTGCGCGGTCGGGAGTTCGCATTGTCGTTTGAGTTTCATGAGGACGTGGACGCCACCGGCTTTTACCTGTACGAACATTCGATGCACGACCCGTTGTTTGCCGACCGGATTTTGGCCGCGGTCGCGCAGATTACGCCGATCCATCGGGGCCGGGTGATTGATGGTCGGGCGGCGGATGGCCGGGGCTTGATCACGCGGCCGGCAACGTTGGCGGCATTGCGGCGGCGTCCACAATGGCCGATGGCGTATCACGTGATGCGGCATCACGCCCCGCATTTGATCGGGAGCGAAACGGCCGTGCGCGCGCCGTTCGCCAACCGGGTGACGGCGCATCGGCGCAGCTTGGAAGTGGCATTGGAAATGTTGACATCTATCGCGAAACACTAAATAAAGTACGCCGTCTCCCATGCCAACGTACGAATACGAATGCCAAAAGTGTGGTCACCAGTTTGAGGTGTTTCAGTCCATCAAGGACGCGCCGAAACGTGTGTGCGTGAAACCGAAATGCCGGGGCCGGGTGAAACGGTTGCTGGGCACGGGCGCGGGAATGATTTTCAAGGGGTCCGGCTTTTACATCACCGATTACCGGAAACCGGGTTACACGGAGGCCGCCAAGAAAGATTCGTCCACCCCGGCCGCCACGACGCCCAAGTCCGACAAGCCGGCCAGTCCGGCGCCGAAAAAGGATTAACCATGCTCCCTTGTCCCAAATGCGGTTACGACAACGAACTGGGCCGGATCTTCTGCCATCAATGCGGCCAGAAACTCGACATCAGCGCAATCAAACCGCCGAGCCGCGGGGGCAAATCGCTCCGCAAGAAGAGCGAACTCAATGCCGGCACGATTGTGGGCTGGACCGTGCGGTTGATCATCTTGGGTGCGCTGGTATGGGTGATCTATTCCATCGCGCAGGTGCCGCCGGTGAAGGAGATCGTGACGGCGGATGCGGACTTGGTTTCGTTTTATAAGAAGCGGGATGCCATCGAAAATGCGATCACCTTGAAACGCGAAGCGAACATTACCTTCACGCAGACCGAGGTGAACAAGTTTATTGATACCTTGAAACTCGAAAAACCGGAGGGCAAAGGACTGGTTCTTTCTGCCACCAATCTGCAGGTGGAATTCGAGCGCGACGAAGCCACCGCCATCATCGTCGGTAAAGTCAGCGTCGGCAGTTCGTGGGAAAAGAAACTTTACATCAGTTACACGGGGACGCCGGGCGTGGCGGAAGGTGAATTCACGTTCACACCGGTCACGGCGCGGATTGGCGCCTTGAAGATTCCGCGGTTTCTGCTCGAGCGCACCAGCTTGGTGCAGGGCTGGTTCAGTCAGTTGTTCGGCCAACTCGAAGAGGAAAAACGGATGCTCAGCGCCGCGTCGAAAGTGCAGAGCGACACGCAAGCGCTCCTCATTTCGTACGCCCCGCCTCCCAAGCCGTAGGAGCCGGTGATGCGCCGTCTCTTGTTGGCGGTTGTCTTGGCGAGTGGCGTAACGACGGCGCTGGGACAAACCAACACGCTGAGTCGGAGCGTCAGCACGTCCCGTCAATTCACGAGCTACGCCGTCAATCCGCTCGTGCCCCCCGCGCTGGGATACCTCGCGGAACAGGTCAAGCGCGAGTGGTTGCGCGCGCTGGACATGCGCGACCAATGGCGCGACCCGATCATTTTCGTGGTGGAATCGGCTGCCACCAACGCCCCGATGACGCGCGGGGCGCACCTGCGGGTTTTCCAAACGGACTTGCACCTAAAGTATCAGGTCACGTGGCGCAGCCCGCCCGGCTTGGAGCAGCCCGCGTTGGTCGCGGCGATCGTCGAAGCCTTGAATGCGGAATACGGCAACCGCGAGCAACCGGTCTCGCGCGTCACGGCCTACGTGGCGGCGGCGCAGCCGCCGTGGCTCACTTTCGGTTTGGCGCGAGTCATCCAAGGGCGGGACGAACGGTTGTTGCACCTGGCGCGGCAAGCGCGGCTCGACGGCCAAGCGCCCCGCGGAACGCTGTTGCTGGCTACACCGGTGGCGCCCACCGCCGTCATCGAACGTGATTTGTTTGAGGCCCACTCGTGGCTGTTCGTACACAGCTTGCTGACGTTGCCGGACGGGGCGGCGAAACTGCGGAATTTTCTGACGGCTTTGGGATCCACGAAGGCGACCGGGCCGGCGTTCTGGGAAACGTACCGGGCGGATTTTGCCGGTGAACCGGAACTGGAGCGTTGGTGGGCGGTGCAGTTTGCCAATCGGACCGCCACCGTTGTGTCCGAAAGCCTCACGACCGACGAAACTGCGCGCCGCCTCGCTGAAATCCTCCGGACCACAGTCAGTTTGCCGGAGACGGGGGAAAGGCGGGAATTGCCGGTGGCAGCGCTGGCGCGGCAGACGGACTCGTCGTGGTTGCGGGATGTCGTGACAGAAAAACGGGCGCGACTCGCCAACCTTCACGCCGGCAGTTCGCCCCTCTACCGGCCGGTTGTCGCGGCGTACCGGGAGGCGTTCCAATGGTTGGCCCAGCGCAACCGCGTCCGGTTCCGGCGCGCGCTGGCTCGCGCGGAGAAATTGCAGAGCGAGACCACCGTCGCCGCCCGCGAGATCCAATCGTTCGTGGATGCCGCCGAACTGCAGCACGCGCCCGGTGACTGGGCGCCTGATTTTGCGGCGGCGTTTCACATATTGGCGGAGTTGGAACAGTTGGAACAGACGCGCCGCACGCCGATCAGCCAGTACCTAGACCAGTTTGACCAATAAGGCCTGCAGCTTGCCGCGTTGCTCCCGCAACTGGGCCAGGCGGTCGCGTTCGCGCTGGACGGCGATGGGGGCGGCTTTGGCGACGAAGTTTTCGTTGGCCAGCTTTGCTTCGGTGCCGGTGATCTGTTTCTCGATTTCGGCGAGTTGCTTGGTGAGTTTGGCTTTCTCCGCCGCGGGATCCATCGCGCCGACCATGAACACGGTCGCCTCCGCCGTCACCACGCTCGGTGTCAGTCCGGTGGCAGTGTACCCGGTGTCAACCGTGACCGACTCGGCATTCAGGATGCCGGTCAGGAACGGAATCTCGGCGCGGAAGAAATCGGCAAACTGACCGGGCTTAACGACGAACTGGACTTTCTTTTTCGGATCCACGCCGTTGTCGTTGCGCAACTGCCGGCCCGCGGAGACGAGCGCGTAGAGCGCCTCGGTTTCCGCGACCGACTCATCACGGGTGGACGGGGGCACCGGCCACGGCGCAAATTGAATCGTGTCGCCGCCGCGCCAGAGTTCTTCGGTGATGAACGGCGCAAAGGGATGTAATAACCGGAGAATGACGTGGAAGACGTCGTTCAGCACGGCCAGATTCGCCGAGACTTTGCTGGCCTCGATGTACCAGTCGCAGAAATCTCCCCAGACAAAATCGTAAAGTTCCTTAGCGGCTTCGTTGAACTTGTAAGCGTCGAGCGCGGCGCCGACCTTCGCGACGGTGGTATTCAACTCGAAGAGGACGCGCCGGTCGTGTGCGTTGAGTTCGGTGCGACCCGGTTTTTGCATCTGGATGAACCGGGCGGCGTTCCAGAGCTTGTTCATGAAGTTGCGGCCGACTTCGCAACGCTTCTCGTCGAACAAGATGTCCTGTCCCTGCGGCGCGATCAGCATCAGGCCGAACCGCAATCCGTCCGCGCCATACTTCGCGATGAGGTCAAGCGGGTCGGGCGAGTTGCCGAGCGATTTCGACATCTTGCGCCCCTGCGCGTCACGGATGATGCCGGTGAAATAGACGTTCCCAAACGGTTTCGCGTCCGTGTACTCGAACCCGGCCATGATCATGCGGGCGACCCAGAAGAAAATGATGTCCGGCCCTGTCACAAGGTCGGCCGTCGGATAAAACTTCTGCCGCGTCGCCGCATCCATCGTCGCAAACGGCCAGAGCCACGAACTGAACCACGTGTCGAGCACGTCCGGGTCTTGCGTCCAACCGTCGCCGACCGGTGCCTCCAGGCCGCAATAGATTTCACTGCCCCGGTACCAAACGGGAATCCGGTGGCCCCACCAGAGCTGGCGGCTGATGCACCAGTCGCGGATATTCCGCATCCAGTGGGTGTAGGTTTTCTGCCAGCGCTCGGGGTAGAATTTGATCTCACCCGTCTCGACGGCGGTGGTGGAGCGGGGGACTTGGGGGTATTTCAGGAACCATTGCTCGCTGAGATACGGCTCGATCGGAACGTTGGTGCGTTCGCTGTAGCCGACGTTGTGTTCGTAGTCCTCGACCTTCACGAGCAAGCCCGTCTGTTGCATGGCTTCGACGACGGCTTCCCGGCATTCGAGACGATCCAATCCTTCGTAATCGTCACCGGCTTCTTCGGTCATCACGCCGTCGGGGCCGATGACGACGGTGAGCGGCAAGTTGTGCCGCAACGCCATCTCGTAGTCGGCCACGTCGTGCGCGGGTGTCACCTTCACACAGCCGGTGCCGAACTTCGGGTCCACCGCCGCATCAGCAATGACGGGGATCTCCTTGTTGCGCAGCGGCAGCGTGATTGTCTGGCCCACCAAATGCCGGTAGCGGGGGTCGTCCGGATGCACGGCCACCGCTTCATCGCCGAGCATGGTTTCCGGCCGCGTCGTGGCGACGATGATGTCGGGGCTGTAACGGAAATGCCACAAATGCCCCTTCGTCGGCGTCATGATGACTTCTTCGTCCGACAACGCGGTGCGGCCGACCGGATCCCAATTCACCATCCGTTTGCCCCGGTAGATGTGGCCTTTCCGGTACAGATCCACGAATGTCTCCAGCACTGCGCGCGAGTAGCCGTCGTCCATCGTGAACCGTTCCCGGCTCCAATCACAGGAGCAGCCGAGCTTCTTCAACTGCTGGATGATGATGCCGCCGTGCTTCTCTTTCCACTCCCAGATCTTTTCCACGAGCTTCTCGCGGCCAAGATCGTCGCGGTGTTTGATGACGCCCTGTTTCCGCAGCGTTTTCTCCACGACTGTTTGCGTCGCGATTCCGGCATGATCCGTCCCCGGTAACCAGAGCACTTCGTATCCCTGCATCCGTTTTCGCCGGGCGAGTATGTCTTGAAGCGTGTTGTTCAAGACATGTCCCATCGTCAACACGCCGGTCACATTCGGTGGCGGGATGACAATGGAGTAGGGCGGTTTACTGGACGACGGATCGGCGGTGAAGGAACCCTTCGCCAGCCACTCCGCATACCAGCGTTCCTCAACGGCTTTCGGTTCGTATGCTTTCGGAATCTCCGTGCTCATGGGCGGGCAGGTTGTAGCGGAATCGAGTGAGCGGGGAAACAGCAAATTTGGAAAAGTTCTTGTTGTGGACTGAACGGTCAACTACTGTCGCCTCTCATGAAGCACGGGATGGAGACGAGACAGCGTTTGTTGGATGCGGCGAATGAACTGATGTGGACACAGAGTTACGGCTCGGTCAGCGTGGACGACATCTGCGAGAAGGCGGGCGTGAAGAAGGGGAGTTTTTACCATTTCTTCCCGTCCAAGGTGGATTTGGCGGCGGCGGCGATTGAAGACCATTGGCAGCAGTTGCGACCGCAGTTGGACCGAGTTTTCTCCACCCAATTGGCGCCGCTGGAGAGGGTGGCGGCAATGTGTGAGGGGATTTACGAGAGCCAACGCGAAAAGCAGAGAATTACGGGCAAAGTGTGTGGTTGTCCGTATGGATCGCTCGGTTCGGAACAAAGCACGCAGGAGGAAGTGATCCGCCAGAAAGCCACGGAGGTGTTCCAACGGATGCAGCGGTATTTGGAGGGGACGCTGCGGGATGCCGTTCGGGAAGGAGCCATCGCGACAGGCGATCCGGTGGAATTGGCGCGGGAGGTACACGCGCTGATTGAGGGGACGCTGTTGGAGGCGAAAGTACAGAATGACTTGGGAGTGATCCGCCGACTGCGGCCGGCGATCTATCGGTTGTTGGGGGCGCGGGTTTTAACGGAAACCAGATGATAGTTTTTGCATCTGATATTGACTGAACAGTCAACTTGAAGCGAGGAACAAAAATGTGGAAGCGGATGTTCATCATGTTGGGGGTTGTGCTGCTGGTGGTGGTCGGGATTGCGTTTTGGAAGGTGACGCAAGTCCGGGCGGCCATCGAGCTGGGCAAACAGTTCGCACCGCCGCCCGCCGCCGTGACGACGACCACGGTGAAGCTCAGCCGCTGGCAGCCGACGTTTCGGGCCGTCGGGTCGCTACAAGCCGTGAATGGCGTGACCGTGAGCACCGACTTGCCGGGCATCGTGGCAGTGATCGAGTTTGAGTCGGGCGCGACGGTGCGACAAGGCGACTTGCTCGTCAGTCTCGACAGCCGGCAGGAGCAGGCGCAGCGGCAGGCGGCGGAGGCGCGGCGTGATCTGGCGATGATCAACCTCGAACGGCAGCGCGAATTGATCGCGACCGGGGCGATTGCGAAGTCGGACCTCGATGCGGCGGAGAGTCAAGCCCGGCAAGCCGCGGCGGCGGTGGAAGAGGCGGCCGCGTTGATCGCCCGTAAGAACATTGTGGCGCCGTTTGCCGGGCGGCTTGGCATCCGGCAGGTTGATTTGGGGCAATACTTGAATGTCGGCGCGCCGATTGTGCAGTTGGAGTCGGTGGATCCGATTCATGTCGAGTTTGCGGTGCCGCAGTCTCACCTCGATCAGGTGGCGGTGGGTAAAACGGTGCGCGTGACGGTGCCGGGTTTGAGCGACGAAGAGTTTGCCGGTCAGATTACAGCCATCGAGTCGCGCGTGGATGAACTCACGCGCAACGTGATGGTGCAAGCGACGGTGCCAAATCCGGCGAGCAAGTTGCGGCCCGGGATGTTCGGGAACGTGGAGGTGCTCTTGCCGGAAACTGAAGTGGTCGTGATCCCGTCCGCCGCCATCAGCTACGCTCCGTACGGCGACACGGTGTTTGTGGTGAAGAGCAACGTCGTCGAGCAGCGTTTCGTCAAACTTGGCGCGCGGCGGGGCGACCAGATTGCCATCGCCAGCGGGTTGCAGGTCGGCGATGAAATTGTCACCTCCGGTACCTTCAAGCTCCGCAACGGCTTGGCGGTGCAAGTCAACAACAGCGTGCAGCCGTCCGAGGATGCCAGTCCCACGCCGCCCAACACGTAAATGAATTTCACCGATCTCTTCATTCGTCGTCCGGTCGTGGCGACGGTGGTCAACTTGATCATCCTGCTGGCCGGTTTTCAGGCCTACCGGTCGCTGAACGTCCGGCAATACCCGCGCAGCGACATCGCCGTCATCACGGTCCGCACGGCGTACATCGGCGCGAATGCGGATTTGGTGCGCGGCTATATCACCACGCCGCTCGAACGCGTGATCGCCAGCGCGGACGGGATTGATTACCTCGAATCCGAGAGCAAACAGGGCTTGAGCACGATCACCGTGCATCTCAGATTGAACTACGACAACAACGCCGCGTTGACGCAGATCCAATCCAAGATCGCCCAAGTCCGCAACGATTTGCCGCCGGAGGCTCAGGCGCCGGTCGTGGAGATCGAAACCAGTGACAGCCGGTTTGCGGCGGCTTACCTGAGTTTTTATTCCGAGGACCTCGACCAGAATCAGATCACGGATTACTTGCTGCGCGTCGTGCAACCGCGGTTGTCGGCAGTCAGCGGCGTGCAAAAGGCCGACATCCTCGGCGCGCGGACGTTTGCGATGCGGATCTGGCTGAAAGCTGACCGGTTGGCGGCGTTGAACATCTCGCCGTCACAGGTCCGGGAGGCTCTCGCGGCGAACAATTATCTCTCCGCCATCGGCGCGACGAAGGGCGGGATGGTGTCGGTGAACCTGACCGCGAACACTGATTTACGGACCGTGGAAGAATTCCGGGAGTTGATCATACGCGAGGAGGGTGGGGCGTATGTGCGGTTGCAGGACGTGGCGGACATTCAGTTAGGCGCGGAGAACTACGACGAGGAAGTGCGGTTCAGCGGGCAGAAAGCGACGTTCATGGGGGTGTGGGCGTTGCCAACCGCCAACTCGCTGGATGTGATCAAAGCGGTGCGCGCGGAGTTGCCGGACATCGAGCGGCAATTGCCGGCGGGGATGAAAATCGGGGTGCCCTACGATTCGACGAAATACATTCAGGACGCGCTGCGGGAGGTGACGCGGACGCTGATCGAGACGTTGATCATCGTCGTGGTGGTGATCTTTCTCTTCCTCGGATCGTCGCGGGCGGTCTTGATCCCGGTGGTGGCGATACCGATCTCGTTGATTGGCGCCGTGTTTTTGATGCTGGTGTTTGGGTTCACGCTGAATTTGCTGACGTTGCTCGCGGTGGTGTTGGCGGTCGGGTTGGTGGTGGACGACGCGATTGTCGTGGTGGAAAATGTCGAGCGCCACCTGCACGAGGGGCTTTCGCCGTGGGAAGCCGCGATTCGCAGCGGTCGCGAGTTGTTCAGTCCGATCATCGCGATGACGATCACTCTGGCGGCGGTGTACGCGCCGATTGGGTTTCAAGGCGGCCTGACCGGCGCGTTGTTCCGCGAGTTTGCGTTGACGCTGGCGGGCGCGGTTTGCGTGTCCGGCGTTGTGGCGATCACGCTGTCGCCGATGATGGCGTCGAAGCTGTTGAAAGCCGGTGGGTCACACACGGGTTTTGCGGGGATGATCAACCGGCACTTCGACAAATTGCGGCAGAAGTATGCGGAACTGCTGGGCCACACGCTGCGGTGGCAGCCGGTGACGTTGACGCTGGCGGCGATTGTGATCTTGCTGATGTTTCCGTTTCTGATGCTGTCGGGCCGGGAACTCGCGCCGAAGGAAGATCAGGGGATCATCTTCGGCATCGTGCAGGCGGCGCCCAACGCGACGATTGATCAGACGGTGCGCTACACCGAGTTGGTCAACGAAGTCTTCCAGTCGTTGCCGGAAACGGAGAATACATTTCAGATCACGTTCCCCACGGCTGGCTTTTCGGGCATGGTGACCAAACCGTGGAGCGAGCGCACGCGCACCACCGAAGACATGGTCGGCGAGGTCTTCGGAAAAGTAAGCGCGATTCCCGGCGTGCAAGTCATCGCCACCACGCCACCGCCCTTGCCGGGCGGCGGACAATTTCCGGTCGAGTTCGTGATCGTCTCCACGGCGGAGCCCCGGGAGTTGATGGAGTTCGGTAGCCAACTCGTGATGAAGGCGTTTGAAAGCGGGTTGTTCATGTACGCCGACACCGACTTGAAGTTCGACCAACCGCAGACGGAGATCGTCTTTGACCGCGACCGGGTCGCGGCGCTGGGACTGAATTTGCAGCAAGTCGGCGCCGATCTGGGAACGATGCTCGGGGGGAATTACGTGAATCGCTTCAGCATTCAAGGCCGCAGCTACAAGGTCATCCCGCAGATCACCCGTGCCCAACGGCTGACACCCGACCAGTTGCAGGAGATTTACGTGAGCGGGCCGGGCGGCAAGCTGGTGCAGTTGTCCACGTTCGCGACGTTGAAGCAGACGGTTGAACCGCGGGCGATTTACCGGTTCCAGCAGCTAAACTCCATCAAGATTCAAGGCGCCATCCCGCCCAATGTCACGCTGGATCAGGCGCTCCGGTTTCTCGAAACGGAAGCGGCCAAGATTCTGCCGAAAGGCTCCTCGGTGGATTATGCGGGTGAAGCCCGGCAACTGCGCCGGGAGGGCAGCGACTTGAACACGACGCTGATTCTGTCGCTGATCCTGATTTTTCTCGTGTTGGCGGCGCAGTTTGAAAGTTTCCGCGACCCGCTCATCATCCTGGCCGGTTCGGTCCCGCTCGCGCTGTCGGCTTCGCTTTTGTTCACGTTTCTGGATTTCACCACGCTCAACATTTACAGCCAGATCGGGCTGATCACGCTCGTCGGGCTGGTCTCGAAGAACGGGATCTTGATCGTCGAATTCGCGAACACCTTGCAGGAGACCGGTAAATCCAAGCGCGACGCCGTGATCGAAGCGGCCAGCACGCGATTGCGCCCGATTTTGATGACTTCGGTTGCGACGATTGCCGGCCACTTCCCCCTGGTGATTGCGAGCGGTCCCGGCGCGGGTGCGCGCAACAGCATCGGCATCGTCTTGGTCACCGGCATGGCGGTCGGCGCGTGGCTCGAGTACCTGCGCCCCGCGAATTGGTTCTACCCCGCGGCCGGCGTGCTCTTCGTGGTCGGCACCGTCGT
>CAZJCX010000037.1:19749-20313 GCA_964544425.1 uncultured Verrucomicrobiota bacterium | reverse complement strand
AGAAGCCATGATCCAGCCGATCGTGGAACTCAAACCGGGCGGTCTGATTGAGACGCAGCCGATTGAAGTTTCGATTGGGCCGCAACATCCGAGCACGCACGGCGTATTTCGGATGAATGCGACTCTCGATGGCGAGACGGTAATCGCGCTCAAGCCGGTGATGGGATACTTGCACCGCAACCACGAGCAGTTGGCCGAGAAAATGACCTGGCTCGGTTCGATGCCGTACACCGACCGGCTCGACTACTTCAACTCGATGGCCAACAACTGGGCGTATGTCGGTCGAGAAACTCGCGGGGATCAAGGTGCCGGAGCGCGCGGAGTATATCCGCGTGATCATGGCGGAATTGACGCGGCTGTTGAATCACGCCTGCGTCGTCGGGTTTCTGCTGCAAGATTTGGGCGCGTGGGGCACGCCGTTGCTGTATGCGTTCCGCGAGCGCGAGAAGATCCTCGATTTGTTCGAGGCGGCGAGCGGCTCGCGGATGATGTGCAATTATTTCCGGTTCGGCGGCGTGCGGGTGGACTTGACGGAGGAGATGGTCGCAACCGCCAAAGAGATCA
>CAZJCX010000037.1:12098-19734 GCA_964544425.1 uncultured Verrucomicrobiota bacterium | reverse complement strand
GAGATCACCAGCAAGTTCCCGAAATTCCTCGATGAGTTTGAGCAGCTGCTGTCAAACAACGAAGTGTTGCTGGCGCGCACGCAGAAGGTCGGCATCCTCCCGAAGGAACTGGCCGTCAACGCCAGCATCACCGGCCCGATGGCGCGGGCGAGCGGCGTCGAGTACGACATCCGCAAGGTGGACAAATACGGCGTGTATTCCCGGTTCGACTTCCGTGTGCCGGTGGGCGACGTCGGGGATGTGTACGATCGGTATTATGTCCGTGTGCTGGAGATGCGCGAGAGCATCAAGATTTTGCAGCAAGCGCTGCGCGACATCCCGGCGGGTGCGTTCGTCGCGCCGGAAGTGAAGCTGCGCAATTTCAAGGTGCCGGAAGGCGACGGCTACGGTCGCGTCGAGACGCCGAAAGGCGAACTGGGCTTTTATCTCGTGTCCGACAAGACGGGCAAGCAGCCGTACCGGTACCACGTGCGCCCGCCGAGTTTCATCAACCTGACCATTCTCGAAGACATGTGTCTCGGCCACAAAGTTGCCGACGTCGTGATCATCCTCGGCAGTGTGGACATTGTGTTGGGGGAGGTTGACCGGTAATGGGCGCGCTCGGCGGCGGACTTTTCAAGGGCATGGCGGTCACGGCCCGGAATTTCTTTGGCTCGTACTTCGACAAAGACCGGCTGGTGACGGTGCAGTATCCCGAAGAGCGCGTGCAGACGCCAGAAAACTCCCGAACGTTCCCGTTTCTGGTTTATGACGGCACACCGGAGGCGATGCGCTGCGTGGCGTGCAAGATTTGCGAGAATGAATGCCCACCGCAGTGCATTTACATCGTCATGGATCGCGACGAGAAGGGCAAACCGCGCCAACGCCCGAAGGTGTTCGACATTGATATCAGCGTTTGCATGCAGTGCCAGATTTGCGTGGAAGTGTGTCCGTTCGAAGCGATCAAGATGGATAACGACTACGAGAAATCCCAGTACGGTCGCTTCGACGAACTGATCGAGCACCTGCCGGATTTGCTCAAGTCGAATGAGTATTACAATCGGATCAAACCGACAGAAGCATCCGCCGTGGATGCGAAACTGAAGGCCGAAGCGGATAAGAAGGCGAAGAAGGCTCCGGCACCGGTCGCGAAGGCCGCGCCGAAACCAGTCGCTCCCAAGCCGGTCGCTCCCGCGCCCGCGCCGGTAGAGGGCAAGCTGGTCATCCCGACGGATGCGCCTTTCACGCCGGAGCAGCGCAAGTGGCTCGAAGGTTTTCTGAGTGGGGTAGCCGTCCCGGCTGCGCCAGCGGTTGCCGCGACGAGCACAACCGAGACGGTTGTGCCACAGCCCGCGGAGGAGTCGGCCCCGGTAGAGGAAGCAGCGCCCGCGGGCGATGCGCCGTGGCACGATCCCGGATTGGGCCTGTCGCAGCGGCTGGATTTGGCGAAGGAACGTCCGCTCGCAGACAAGTTGATGGCGGCGATGGCGCAGACGGATTGTCACGCGTGCGGGTACGATTGCCGGGGTTATGCCGACGCGATTGCGGCGGGGTCGGAGAGCGATTTGTCGTTATGTCTGCCCGGTGAGGCGGAGACGGCGTCCATGCTGGAGCAGTTGATGAAGGAGGCCGGTAAGATCTAGGCGATGGATAGTCTTTATCAATTATTGCGGGAGTGCAGTTGGTTCGCCAAGGTGCCGGACTGCTGGCTGTTCTGGGTTTCCGTACTGGTGCCAATCGGCTTGGTGCTCGCGGTCTATCCGGCGATCTTCGCGTACACCACGCTCATCGAGCGCAAAGCGCTGGGCCGGATTCAGAATCGGATCGGGCCGAATCGCGTGGGCCGGTGGGGGATTCTCCAACCGTTGGCCGACGGCGCGAAGTTGCTGACGAAGGAAGACATCGTCCCGCGCGCGGCGGATCAATTTGTGCATTGGCTTGCGCCGGTCATCGCGGTGATTCCGTCCATTTTGCTATTCGCTGTTGTCCCGGTCGGTGCGCGGCTGATTCCAGTGGACTTGAACATCGGCATCCTCTTCGTGTTCGCGATCAGCACCGCCAGTGTCCTGGCGCTGTTCATGGGCGGCTGGGCGTCGCGCAACAAGTTTTCACTGCTCGGCGCGATGCGGGCCGTGGCGCAGGTCGTTTCGTATGAAGTGCCGATGGTGCTGGCGGCGGTGGTGGTGGTGATGGCGGCCGGCTCGCTCTCGACGATTTCGATTGCGGAAGCGCAGGGCGGCGGATTCCTCAATATCAGCAACTGGTTTGTGTTCCGACCGTGGGGATTTGTCGGATTTGTGCTGTTTGTGATTGGCGCCATGGCGGAGTCGGCGCGCACGCCATTCGACATCCCGGAGGCGGAATCAGAGATCATTGCCGGCTATCACACCGAGTATAGCGGGTTCAAGTTTGCGCTCTTTCAGCTCGGCGAATATCTCGCCTCGATCGCGATGGCGGGGGTCACGACGACCATGTTTCTCGGCGGCTATCATGGCCCCGGCAGCGACCTGAAATATGTCGGGCCGGTCATTGGCGTGTTTTGGTTTTTCGCCAAGCTGATGAGCATCATTTTCGTCATCATCTGGATTCGCGGCACCTGGCCGCGCATTCGGGTGGATCAATTGCTCGGGTTCGCGTGGAAAGTCCTGCTGCCGATGTCGGTCGTGAACATTTTTGCCGCTGCGCTGTACCACTTCGTGAACCCGAAACCGGTGGCGTGGGTCATTACGGCGGTGCTGTTGTTGATTGCCTGGCTGTTGCTGACCAAGCTCGGCGGGCCCGGTCAAATTGAGAAGCGCGTGTACCGGTACGCGAACTGACCATGACCTACGCATTTCTCATCCTCTCGGTCATCACGTTATTGGGCGCGCTGTTGGCGGTGCTGCTGCGCAACCTGGTGCATTGCGTGTTATCGCTGATTTTGTTCTTCCTCGGCATTGCCGGGCATTATTTCCTGTTGCGGGCGGACTTTCTGGCGGCGGTGCAGATTCTGATCTACATCGGCGCGGTGGCCGTGTTGATTTTGTTTGCGATCATGCTGACGCGGAATGTCACAGGGACAGAGGGGCCGCGGGAAGTGTTGGGAATGAAATGGTGGACGGGCGGGGTGATCGCGGCGGCGTTGGCGGCCGGTATCTTGCGCGCGGTGATGAATGACCCCGTCTCGCAAGCCGGTAGTTCCACCCAAGCCAACTCGTCGGTCGTGGAAATCGGCCAGGCACTGGTCGGTAATTGGGTGGTGCCATTCGAGGCGATGGCGGTGCTGTTGACGGCGGCGTTGATCGGGGCGGTGGTCATCGCGTTGGAGGAGGTCTTGCGGCGACGATGAACCTGGCGCTGGGACATTATCTCGCATTGTCGGCGATCCTGTTCGCCATCGGTCTGGCCGGGGCGCTGACGCGACGGAATGCGATCATCATGTTGATGAGCATCGAAATCATGTTCAACGCGGCCATCTTGAATCTGGTCGCGTTCTGGCACTTCAAGCTGTTCGCGACGTTGACGGCGCAGATGTTCGCGATTTTTGCGGTGACGATTGCGGCGGCGGAATCGGCGGTCGGCTTGGCCTTGGTGATTGCGATCTACCGGCATTATCGGTCGGTGGACGTGGATGAGATGAAAGCGTTGAAAGGGTAATGGAACATCAGGAACAGTTGAATCACCTCGCGAGCCAGCAATGGCTGATACCGCTTTTTCCCCTGCTGGCGGCGGCGATACAGTCGTTGTTGAAGAAACCGGCGCGACAACTCTCGGCGACGCTGACGATTGGCGCGATGGGCATTTCATGCGTGCTGGCGATCCGGGCGTTTCTGGCCACGTTGGGCGGGCACGACGAAGCCGCGCGGGGGATTGCGAATTTCACTTGGTTCAAGTTTGGGACGACGACGCTCGATCTCGGTTTTGTGCTCGATCCGTTGACGGCCGGGATGGCGGCGATGGTGACATTTGTGGGGTTCTGGATTTTCGTGAACGCCACCGGCTACATGCACGATGATGAAAATTTTACCCGGTTTTTCTGTTTCCTGTCGTTGTTTGCGGCTTCGATGCTGGGGTTGGTGGTAGCGAACAACTTGTTGCTGCTGTTTATGTGTTGGGAATTGGTCGGGTTGTGCAGCTATCTGTTGATCGGGTTTTGGTATCACAAACCGAGCGCGGCGGCGGCGATGAAGAAGGCGTTCATCACGACGCGTGTGGGCGACGTGGGTTTCTTCATCGGCATCCTGCTGCTCTACCAGCATACCGGTACGTTGAACCTGTACACGGCGGACGGCACCGGGGCGTTGCAGCAGGCCGGTGGGCTGGCCATGCTGACAGGCTGGTGGGGGCTTTCGATGGCGGGGACGATTGCGTTGATGCTGTTTATCGGTGCGATGGGCAAGAGCGCGCAGTTTCCGCTGCATGTGTGGTTGCCGGATGCGATGGAAGGTCCGACTCCCGTGAGCGCGCTGATTCACGCGGCGACGATGGTGGCGGCCGGTGTGTTCATGGTGGGGCGGATGTTCCCGTTGTTCACGGCGGCTGGCGGTGATTGGGTGATGGATTTCGTGATGTGGGTGGGCTGTATCACGGCGGTGTTCTCGGCGACGATTGCGGTGGCGCAGTTCGACATCAAGCGGGTGCTGGCGTACTCGACCTGTTCGCAGCTCGGTTTCATGGTGATGGCGTTGGGAGCCGGTGGGCTGGCGGCGGGGCAATTTCATTTGCTGACGCATGCGTTCTTCAAGGCGTTGCTGTTCCTCGGTTCGGGCTGCGTGATCATCGGCACGCATCACGAGCAAGACATGCGGAAGATGGGCGGGTTGAAGAAGTACATGCCGATCACGTTTTGGTGTTATTTCATCGGCTACCTCGCGCTGGCCGGGGTGCCGCCGTTGGCGGGATTTTTCTCAAAGGATGAAGTCTTGCTGGTGACGTATCATCACAACAAGCTGGCGTGGGGGTTGGCGACCGGGGCGGCGTTTTTGACGGCGTTCTACATGACGCGACAGATGTATATGGTCTTTGCCGGGAAGTGGCGCGGCGCACATGGCGATCACGCTGTAGCCGCGCTTGACAAGCACGGCCACAGTCACGACGAGCATCCTGCCGGTCACGGCCATGACCGGCACGAGCCTCATGAAGTGCCGTGGAACATGTGGCTGCCGATTGCGGTGCTGAGCGTGTTTGCGGTGGGGTTGGGTTTCTTCGGAACGCCGTTTGTCGCGCACAACCTGTTCCACCACTACGTCTCACCCGGGGTGGAAATGTCGCACGATGGCGCGATGCTGGTCATGGGATTGTCAGTCGGCGTCGGCGTGTTGGGAATTGGGTTGGGCTGGCTGCTTTACGGTCGCACGCCGCTGACGCACGCCACCGCCGCAGATCCGTTGCAGGCGAAGTTGGGCGCCTGTTCACGTGGCTGAATCGCAAGTGGTACGTTGATGAGTTGTACGAGGCGACGGTGATCCGCGCGACGATGGCGTTGGGCGTCCTTTGCCGCGTGGTGGACAAGTTGGTCGTGGACGGGATTCTGCACGCGGTGGCTTGGGTTTGTTGGGGAATTTCACAGGTGGTGCGGCTGGTGGGTGATGAGTTGCTGATCAACGGCGGGTTTGACGCCGGTTGCGAGGGCGTGCGCGGGTCCGGCAAGATTCTCGCCAAGCTTCAGAGCGGGCGCGTGCAAAACTATCTGCGCGTAATGGCGGTGGGCGTGGTGGCGTTGTTGGTTGTCTATTTCGTGAAATGAACTTTCCTTTTCTAACGCTGATGACGTTCGCGCCGCTCATCGGAGCGGCCGTCGTGCTGCTGCTGCCAAAGACGGCAGACAAGGCGATCAAGGTCGTGGCGCTGCTGGCAAGTCTGTTCTCGTTCAGTCTCGCGCTGTGCATTTGGAGCCAGTTCCAACCGGCGGCCGGTCTCCAATTCGTCGAGCGGGCGGCGTGGATTCCGATGTTGCACGTGGACTACTACCTCGGCGTGGACGGATTGAGCGTGACGATGGTGTTGTTGACCGGCTTGATCACGCCGTTGGCGTTGCTGGCGCATTGGAACCAGGACCGCAGCGTGAAGCTGTTCTTCTTCCTGTTCCTGTTGCTGCAAGCCGGTATGTTTGGCGTTTTCACGGCGCTCAATTTCTTCCACTGGTTCATCTTCTGGGAGATCGGTTTGATCCCGATGTTCTTCCTGATCCGCATCTGGGGCGCGGAAGAACGAACGTACGCCTCGTTCAAGTTCTTCGTGTACACGCTGGCCGGCAGCGTGGGGATGCTGCTGGCGTTTGGATTTATTTACCTCGCCACGCAGAATTTCGATTTTGTTTCGTTGCGGGAAAAAGCCGCGTCCGGTGAGCTGGGCCGGGCGATCAGCGTCCTCGTTTCCGACGTGAATCGGGCCACCGGCCTGACCATCAGCGCGGCGGGGTTCGCGAACGTCCTGTTCTGGGCGACGTTCCTCGGATTCGCGATCAAGGTGCCGATCTGGCCGTTCCACACGTGGCTACCGGATGCGCACACCCAGGCACCGACCGGCGGTTCGATGGTGCTGGCGGCAGTGCTGTTGAAGATGGGCGTGTACGGTTTTCTGCGAATCGTCCTGCCGATTTTTCCGGAGCAAGTCGCCGCCAATCTCAATGTCCTGCTGTTGCTCTCGGTGGCCAGCATTGTGTTTGGCGCGTTTGCGGCGCTGGCGCAGACCGATTTCAAACGGCTTGTGGCTTACTCGTCTGTCAATCACATGGGCTATGCGATGCTGGGGATTTTCGCCGCGGTCGCGGCCGCGCCGGACGTGAAAGACGTGGTGAACGAGAAAGCGGCGGCGTTGAACGGGGCGGTGTTGCAGATGTTCAACCACGGGATCAGTTCGGCGGCGTTGTTCTTTATGGTGGGCTGCATTTATGAGCGGACGCATACCCGGAAGCTGGAGGAGTACGGAGGACTGCGCAAGATCATGCCGATCTATGCCGGGGTGCTGGGCATCTCGATGTTCTCGTCGCTGGGGTTGCCGGGGCTGAACGGGTTCGTCGGCGAATTCATGGTGTTCAAGGGCGCCTTCCCGGTCGTGCCGTGGGCAGCGTTGGCGTCGTTGATCGGCTTGGTGGTGACCGGCGTGTTTCTGCTGTTGATGATGCAGAAGGTTTGTTTCGGTCCGCTGAATGAGAAGTGGACCGGACTGCGTGACCTGACCGGGCGCGAAATTTTCATCGGGGCGGTGCTGCTGTTGTTCATGTTCGGCATCGGCGTGTATCCCGCACCATTGTTGGATGCCTCGAACGCGGCGGTGTTGGAACTCGTCGCGTTGTTCGAACGCGCGCCGGAACTGATTCTGACTTTGGTGCGGTAACTCATGCACACCGACTGGACAATTTATTCGTCGCTGCTGGGCGCCGCGGTGGTGATGTTGCTGCCGCGCGATGCGAAAGCGCTGATTCGCGGCGTGGCGTTGCTGACCGGCTTGATCGGGCTGGCGGTGGCGTTGGTGGATTACTTTCACTACGACGCGCGGGTGGTGGCGCTGATCGCGGAGACGGGCAGCGGGATGGTGCATCTGCGCAACCTTCCGTGGATTGACGCGCTGAACTCCCGGTATCATCTGGCGGTGGACGGAATCAGTCTGCCGCTGGTGGTGCTGAACGGGTTCGTCTGCGTCACCGGCATACTCTTCAGTTGGAACATCGAGAATC
>CAZJCX010000037.1:10487-12072 GCA_964544425.1 uncultured Verrucomicrobiota bacterium | reverse complement strand
GTTTTTTGCGTTCTTTCTCGTGCTGATCGCCGGCGTGTCCGGCGTGTTTCTCGCGATGGATTTGTTCCTGTTGTTTGTGTTCTACGAACTGGCGATCATCCCGAAATACTTCATCATCGCGATCTGGGGTTCGACGCGGAAGGAATACGGCGCGATGAAACTCGTGCTGTACTCGTTCCTCGGGAGCGCGCTGGTCTTCATCGCGATATTGGTGGCTTATTTCGCAGCTGGTGGACAGACGTTCGACATGCTCGAACTGGCCAAACTTCCGCTCGCGCGCGACGCGCAGATCTGGATCTTCCTGCTTGCGTTTGTTGGCTTTGCCGTTCTGGCCGGTATGTGGCCGTTTCACACGTGGGCGCCCACCGGTCACGTGGCCGCGCCGACGGCGGCTTCGATGTTGCTGGCGGGCGTGGTGATGAAATTGGGCGCGTACGGTTGCATGCGCGCCTCCATGATGATTTTCCCGGCCGGCTTGGATTACTGGAAATGGTGGCTGGCCGGCCTGGCGATTGTGGGGATCCTTTACGGGGCGGCAGTTGCGCTGGTGCAGAAGGATTTCAAATTTATCATCGGCTATTCGAGCGTCAGCCACATGGGATTTGTGTTGTTGGGGTTGGTCACGCTGAATGTGGTCGGCGTGTCGGGGGCGGTGCTGCAGATGTTTTCGCACGGGATCGTCGCCAGCCTGCTCTTCGCCGTCGTCGGGCGGATGGTGTACGACCGGACACACACCCGGCAACTCGACGAGTTGGGCGGGCTGCGGAAGTCGATTCCGTTTGCCTGCGTCACATTTGTCATCGGTGGCGCGGCTTCGATGGGGATGCCGGGCTTCAGCGGCTTTGTGGCGGAGATTCAAGTGTTGATCGGCGCGTTTGCGATGAGTCCGTGGCTCGCGTTGGCCGCGGCGTTGAGCATCCCGATCACCGTGGCGTACATTTTGAACGCCAACAACAAGGTCTTCATGGAAAAAGATGACGACGGCGCACATCACGGCGTGGCCGATCATGGTCACGAAGGCGGACATGCGCTGCCGCCCATCACGCTGCCGGAGAAAATCGGGGCGGTGGTTCTGATGGCGTTGCTGGTGATCGTCGGCATTTATCCCTCCATCATGCTGAACATGATCAAGCCCAACGTGGAACTGTTCCTGCGAGGACTGCACTGATGGGCGACTCCTACTTTGATATTGTGCGGGGACTGAGCGCCGAACTGGTGCTCGCCGTGGCCGCGCTTTTTGCGCTGGCGCTCGATCTCGGCTGGCTGCGACGCGAACCCCACGCGGAGCGCACGAAAGCGGTCGGTGTCCTGACCGCCGTCGGATTGCTGCTGGTGGGATTCCGTTGTGCCAGATGTTGGGAACGGAATCGCAGCGATTGCTCGGCGGGACGCTCGTCGTGGACAATCTGACGCTGTTGTTCAAGCTCGTGATTCTCGCCCTGACGCTGCTGACCGTGGTGATCTCGCTGGAGTACGACGTCGGGCGGCATGTGGGCGAGTATTTCGCGACGATCTTGTTCGGAGCGATTGGGATGATGTTGCTGGTGGCGGTGGCCGACTTGCCGGCGCTGTCCGTCACCGTCAG
>CAZJCX010000037.1:9388-10477 GCA_964544425.1 uncultured Verrucomicrobiota bacterium | reverse complement strand
AATTGATCACGATTTTTGTCGCGCTCGAACTAACCAGCTTGTGTCTCTACATCTTGACGGCATTCCACAAGAGTTGGCTGCGCTCGCAGGAAGCGGCGCTGAAGTATTTTATGTTCGGCGCGATCTCGTCGGCGTTTTTGTTGTTCGGACTGAGTTACGTATTTGGCGTGACTGGCACGACCAACCTTCGCGAAATGACGGACGTGACCATGACGCCGTTGTTGGCCGTCGGGCTTTTGATGATCATCATTGGATTTGGCTTCAAAGTGGCGGTGGTGCCGTTCCATCTGTGGGCACCGGATGTGTATGAAGGCGCGCCGACGCCGGTCACCGCGTACATTGCGACCGGCTCGAAAGTCGCCAGTTTCTTCGTCCTGGCGAAAGTGTTGCTGCTGGGGTTTGCCACCGGTGAGGGGCTGGCGTTTTGGGGTAAGTTCCAATCGGGTTGGACGCTGCTGCTGGCCGTGACGGCGGTTTTGAGCATGGTGCTCGGCAACTGCGCGGCCATTGTGCAGCGCAATGTGAAGCGCCTGTTGGCGTATTCGAGCATCGCGCACGCCGGCTACATTTTCATCGGCCTCATCGCGGCGAGCCTGACCGGGGCGACATCGGTGATGTTTTACGTGATCGTGTACGCGCTGACGAATCTCGGCGCGTTCGGTGTCGTCGCCGCCTTGTCGGCGCGGGCCGGTGGGGAAGACCTCACCCATTTCAACGGAATGGCCAAACGCGCGCCGGTGCTGTCGTTGTTGATGTTGATCTTTGTGCTCTCACTGGCCGGGGTGCCGCCGTTGGGCGGATTCTTCGGCAAGTTCTACCTGTTTGCGGCCGCGATTGAAAAAGACGCGCAACATTTCGGATTGCTGTGGCTGGTGGTCATTGGGATTCTGATGAGCGCGGTGTCGTTGTACTACTATCTGATCGTCCTCAAGCACATGTATGTCGAAGCGGCGGTGGATGACTCCCGGATTGAAACACCCAGCTACCTCAACGCCACGCTGGCGGCGGTGGGCGTGGCGGTCGTGCTGTTGGGCGTTTTCCCGCAACCCACACTGACGCTTCTCAACAGCCTCCTCGCCCGCGTATTAT
>CAZJCX010000037.1:4589-9357 GCA_964544425.1 uncultured Verrucomicrobiota bacterium | reverse complement strand
CGCGAATCGCCGCCGTATTCGGCGACCCGATCACGCACACGGCGTCACCGGCGATGCACAACGCCGCCTTCGCCGCGCTCGGCTTGAACTGGGCTTACATCGCCTGCCGGGTGGACCCGCAGAACCTCCGTGCCGCCTTGCGCGGGGCGCGGGACATGGGGTTCGCGGGTGTCAACCTGACTGTGCCACACAAAATACTTGCCGTGGACATTGTGGATGAGATTGACCCCGAAGCCCGGCAGCTTGGCGCAGTCAACACGATTGTCTTCGAGCCGACCGGGCGGATGCGCGGTTTCAACACGGACGGTTACGGTTTTACAGCGGCGCTGGCAGAAGATTTCGGATGCGCCGTGGCCGGTCAGCGTGTGCTCGTGTTGGGTGCCGGGGGGGCAGGGCGGGCGTTGGCGCTGACGTGCTTGCGCGCCGGTGCGACGAAGCTGATCGTGGCGAACCGCACCGCCGCCAAGCTGGCCGACATTCCGGGTAGCCGCGGCGTATCATTGGCGGAAGCGTCGTCGGTTCTTGGTGAGGTGGATTTGATTGTGAATGCGACCTCCGTCGGGCTGAAACCCGGTGAGTCGCTCGGCTTGCAACCCGGTCGGCAACATCTCGTCTACGACACGATTTACAACCCGCCGGAAACCGACCTGCTCCGCGCCGCGAAGGCGGCGGGGGCGAAGACGGCGAATGGCTTGAGCATGTTGCTGCATCAAGGAGCGCGCGCGTTCGAGTTGTGGACTGGCCAGTCTGCGCCGGTCGAGGTCATGCGCGCGGCGCTGCGGCGGGCGGTGTCCGGATGAGTCCCGGGCTTTCACTCTATCTCGATTGCATCGCGTTCATCTTTGGCGCGGTGGTGGGAAGTTTTCTGAATGTCTGCGTCCACCGGCTGCCGCGGGATCAGTCCATTGTGCGCCCGCCGTCGCACTGTCCGAAGTGCAAGCAACCAATCCGGTGGTTCGATAACATTCCGATTGTCAGCTACCTCGTCCTGCGCGGACGCTGCCGGAGTTGTGGCGTTCGCATTTCGCCCCGATACGCGACTGTGGAATTGATCACCGGTCTGTTCTTCCTCGCGGTCTGGCTGAAGTTTACCGGGTGGTTTGTGCCGGTTTACTGGCTGTTCATTGCGGGGCTGATGGTGGCGACGTTCATTGATTTCGAGCACTACATCATTCCCGACGAGATCACGTTGGGAGGGTGTGTGGCCGGTCTTGTTCTCGCCGCCGTGTTTCCGCCGCTGGTGGGGCAGACGATCTGGTACAAGGGCTGGCTGTGGTCGTTCGTCGGTCTGCTCGTGGGCGGGTTGTCGGTCTGGGCGATTGTGGAGGTGGGGAAATTCCTGTTCGGTCGTCGCAAAGTGCCGCTCGATCCCGGAACCGCCATCACGATTGCGGACAAGCAACTCACGGTGCTCGATGAAGTCGTGAAATGGGATGAGTTGTTCATGCGCGATAGCGACCGGATCCGGTTTCGCGCCGCCACGCTGCAGTTTGCCGACAAGACGTACGCCGACGTGGAAGTGCGGGTATCCGAAACCAAGCTCTATGTGGGTGAGGAGGAAGTGGATCTCGGGCAGGCCGGTGCGATCCAGGCCACGACGGACTTGCTGATCGTGCCACAGGAGGCAATGGGTTTTGGGGATGTGAAGTTGATGGCGGCGATTGGCGCGTTTCTCGGCTGGAAGCCGGCGTTGTTCACCCTGATGGTTTCTTCATTGCTTGGTTCAGTGGTGGGACTGGCGCTGATTGTCTTGCGACTTCGCGAAATGCGCGGGCGGATTCCGTACGGGCCTTACATCGCAGCGGCGGCAGTGATCTGGGTGTTTTACGGGAATGAATTGGTGGACTGGTACATGGGGCTTCTGATAAAGGAGTAGGCATGCCACAACTGCGTTACTTCACCGCCGGTGAGTCCCACGGCCCTGCGCTCGTCGGGGTCATCGAAGGGTTGCCAGCCGGCCTGCAACTGTCGCCGGAGAGGATCAACCCTGATCTCGCGCGACGTCAGAAGGGTTACGGGCGCGGCGGCCGGATGAAGATCGAGACGGACACGGCGGAGATCCTCTCGGGAATCCGGTTGGGTGAGACTATCGGTGCGCCGGTGACTCTGTTGGTGAAGAACAAGGATTTCAAGATCAACGACCTCCCGCCGGTCACGAAACCGCGGCCTGGTCATGCCGATCTCACGGGAGTGTTGAAATACGACCGGCAGGACGCGCGCGACATTCTCGAACGCGCCAGCGCCCGCGAAACCACGATGCGGGTGGCGGTCGGCGCGGTCTGCAAAGTGTTGCTGACGGAAGTCGGCATGGACCTCGTCGGCCACCTCGTCGAACTCGGTCCGGTGCGGGCCAACACGGCGGGCCTCACGCTCACGGAGATCCGGCAGCGCAGCGAAGTCAGCGAAGTCCGTTGCGCCGATCCCGTCGCCGAGGCGAAGATGATCGAGGCGATTGATGCGGCGAAATCCGAAGGCGACACGTTGGGCGGCGTTTTTGAGGTGGTGGCGACTGGTGCGCCCATTGGCTTGGGAAGCCATGTGCAGTGGGATCGGAAACTCGACGCAAACTTGGCGCGGGCGTTGATGAGCATCCAAGCGATCAAGGGAGTGGAGACCGGTCTGGGGTTCGAAGCCGCCCGGCGTTTTGGTTCGCAGGTGCATGATGAAATACTCTCGCTTCAGAGCGGACAACCCGCGCGGACGCACAATAATGCCGGTGGGTTTGAAGGCGGCATGACCAATGGCGAGCCGATTGTGGTGCGCGCGGCGATGAAACCGCTCTCGACCTTGATGAAACCAATGCGGTCGGTGGACATCAAGACCGGTGCGGAAGTCAAAGGGGCCGTGGAGCGGTCGGACGTCTGCGCCGCGCCCGCTGCCGCGGTGATCGGCGAGGCAGTGGTCGCCATCGAACTGGCGGCGGCGTTGCTGGAGAAGTTCGGCGGCGACAGCGTGAGCGAGTTGAAGCGCAACCTCGAAAGTTACCGGGTAACCTGTAAGCGCTGGTAGGTGATGACGGTTTGGTCTCGGTGTCGAGCCGGTTTGTTTGCGCCGATGGATGGCGCGTCGCTGGCGGTGTTTCGGATCTGCTTTGGCGGCATCATGCTCTTCGAGATGCTCGCCTACTTGTACTCCGGTGATGTGTACTGGCAGTACATTGCGCCGACGTTTCATTTCACTTATCCCGGATTCAGTTGGGTGAAACCGTGGCCGGGCTGGGGGATGTACGCGCATTTCTGGGCGCTGGCGGTACTGGCGACCTGTGTGATGGTCGGGCTGTGGTACCGCGTGACGGCGGCGTTGTTCTTCGTCGGATGGACGTACGTGTTCCTGCTGGAAGCGACGCAGTACTTGAATCATTTCTATCTGATTTGTCTCTTCAGTCTGTTGCTGATCTTCATTCCCGCCCACCGGGTCTGGTCAGTGGATGCGCGGCGGCGTCCCGGTAGCGCATTCGTACCGGCCTGGGGTTTGTGGCTGCTGCGGGCGCAACTGGGCTTGGTGCACTTCTACGCCGGCGTGGCAAAAATCAATCCTGACTGGCTGCGCGGCGAACCGTTGCGGATGTGGCTGGCCGACCTGTCGCACCGGCCGATCTTCGGTCCCCTGTTGCGCGAGGAATGGTTGGTGATGTTGTTTTCATACGGCGGGCTGCTGTTGGATCTGCTCATCACGCCCTTCTTGCTTTGGCGTAAAACGCGTCTGGCGGCCTTCGGGTTGGTGAGCCTGTTTCATCTGACGAATGCCACCGTGTTCGGCATTGGGATTTTCCCGTGGCTGATGCTGGCAACGACGTTCTTGTTCTTCGACGCGGATTGGCCGCGACGGGTATTTCGTCAGCCGACACCAGTGGCGCCGCGCGAAGCGCTTCCTTACTCGGCGCGTGTCGTACGATGGGCGGCCGTCTATCTGGCGATTCAAGTGTTGCTGCCCCTCCGTCATTTTGCGTATCCGGGGGAAGTGAGTTGGACAGAGGAAGGCCACCGGTTTGCGTGGCATATGAAGTTGCGCACCAAAGATGCGACAGCGGTGTTTTGGGCGACCGACCGGGCCAACGGGCGCACGTGGCAAGTTAATCCCGGTGACTATTTGTTGGAGCGGCAATTTACGCGCATGTCCACGCGACCTGACTTGATCCTGCAATTTGCCAAGCACGTTGCGCATGAGCAACGCCGGTTAGGCCGCCGCGACGTGGCGGTGCGCGCGGAAGTCGTGGCTTCATTGAACGGGCGTCCACCGCAGTTGTTGATTGATCCGAACGTGAACTTGGTAGCGCAGCAGTGGGACTGGCGCCCGGCCACGTGGGTGATGCCATTGCGCGACTGAGGAGCGTTGTTACTCGTAGGACTTGTGGAATTTGACTTTCGACTCGTCGGCGGCGGGCTGCGCGGGGTCTGGTTTGGGAGCGTCGGGGACTTTGGATTCTTCGACGAACATGATGCGAAGGTCGGTGAGGGCGGCTTTGATCATCCGGGATTCGTCGGGGTTGAGATTGCCGGCGGTCTTTTTTTCGAGCATCTCGAGGGTGTCGATCATCAATCGCGCCGCGTCGAGGTTGCGCTCGGCCTTGCCGGTCATCGGATTGGCCATCTTGCCGAGCGCCATCATGGCTTGCATTTGAAATAACGAAACCAATTCCAGAAACCGCAGGGTGTCTTCCCGGGAACCAATCGTGTCGCGTTGGACTTCGGCCATGCCTATTTTCCTTCCGGTGTAATGACGACGGTCGCCGCCGGTTTGTTGCGAAAGTAGGTGGCGGCGATTCGTT
>CAZJCX010000037.1:968-4579 GCA_964544425.1 uncultured Verrucomicrobiota bacterium | reverse complement strand
ATGTCGTCGTTGGTGACAGCCCGATAGCGCTGTTCCAGCGTCCGGTAATTGTCGTAGCCAAGCCCGTACAATTCGTCCAAGCCGGCGATCAGCGCGAGTTCTCCGTTGTCCTGCAGCCGGACGAGTTGTTGGCCGATGACGCTGCTTTTGGCGCGCTCGAGTTCCTCCGCGGTCAACCCTTCCGCTTGCAGCTGGGCGAGTTCCGCGAACAATTCTTTCTCGCAGGTAGCGACTTTGTCCGCCGTGGTGCCGACGTAGAGGGCAAAATAACCGGGGTCGAGACCGAGCAGTTGATACGCGCCCACGTAGTAGGCGAGACCGAGTTCGTCGCGGATTCGGAGAAAGACGCGCGAACCTTGCCCGGAATATGCGTCATTAAGCAGATCGAGCGCGTACCGGTCAGGACTGAATACATCGGCGCCGCTGTAGCCGATCAGCAGGCCTGTTCCTTCGGGCGTGTTTCCGTCTTGCGGACGGCTGTGGTGAGCCGCTCGGTGGCGCGTTTCCATTCCAGTGGTTGGGTATGGAGTGAGCCGAACAGTTTTTCAATTCGGGCCCGCACATCCGCTGCGTTGACGTCACCAAAAACGCAGATGACGAGGTTGTTCGGGACGACGTATTGACGGTGAAACGCAATCAGATGATCGCGAGTCAGCGCGGTGACCGAGTCGAGTTTGCCGGACGAGTTCAGCCGGTAAGGATGTTTCGCGTAGAGGGATTCGCGGCGGGTTTGCTGCGCGGCGGGGCGAATCTTGTCCTGCTCGGACTTGATTTCAGCAAGTTGGACAGCGCGTTCGCGTTCGAGCAGGTCGGCAGGAAAGAGGGGGGCTTGCAGGACATCCGCGATGACGGTCAATGCCCGGTCGAGTTCCGAGGCGAGGATGTTGACGTTGAGGCCAAAGCTGTTGTTGCCGGCGAAGTAACCGATGCTCCCGCCGACGGACTCGATCTCGTCGGCAATTTGATCGGCGGAGCGGGTGGTAGTCCCGTTCAACAATGACCGGGCTGTGAGCTTGGTGATGCCGTTTTGTTCCGGGGATTCGGCGAGGACGCCGCCTTGCAGCAGCACACGCACATCCACGAGCGGCAACTTGGGGTCTTCACGCACGAGCAACCGGAGGCCGTTCGGAAGTTCGAACTTCTGAATGGCGACGGCGGCAGCCGCCGCGGCCGTGGTGTTCGTGGGGGAGGCGGTGGCGGTGGGGTTGAGGGTGGCGATGGTGAGTTGGTTGTCGCGGAAGTATTGTTGCGCGACGCGTTGCACGTCGGCGACGGTGACGCGCTGAAGGTTTTGCAGGTAGGTTTCCGAAAAGTTCGGATCACCGGTGAGGAATTCGCTTTGGCCGATATCCGCCGCTTGACCGCGCATTGTTTTCAGCTGGGCGAGTTGATTGCTCGTGCTGATCTTGATCGCTTTTGTCACTTCTTCCGCCGTGAAATCACGCTTCGACAACTCGGCCCGAATCGCGGTCAACGCGGCATCGCGTTGGTCAGGGTCAACGGTGGTTGAGATGGCGAAAATTCCGTCGTGCCGCGGCGTCCAACTCCAGGCGCCCACGCTGTGAGCGAGGCCGCGATTTTGGACGATCTCCCGGTAGAGGCGGGAACTGCGCCCGTCGCCGAGAATGATGGCCAAGACGTCCAGCGCGTACACGTCGGGGTGTGTCAGTGGCGGGATTGGCCACGCCAAGTACGCTTGCGTGAGTTGCACGGCCATTTCCTCATCGCGGCGGCGCGGGCTGAGTTGTGGCGGTTCAGGGGGGATGTAGGCGGGCGGGACGGGGCCCATCGCAAAATCCTTGGTGAGCAGTTCGATTTCACGGAACACTTCCGCCGCGTTCACAGCGCCGACGATGACAAACATCAGGTTGTTGGGGACATAGTGTCGCCGGTAGTACGCCACCACGTCGTCGCGCGTGGTGCGATCGTAAATGTCTCGATAACCGATGACCGGATGCCGGTAGGGTAGTGTAGGCGGCGTTGAAGAGCAACAGGCTCGCGCGCCGGTCGGGATTGTCCTGGTTCATCGCCATCTCGCGGTGGATGACCTGCTTTTCCTTTTCGAGTTCCTCGGCCGGAATGGTCGCGTTCATCATGCAGTCGGCGAGGATATCCACGGCCACGCGCCAGTTGGCGGCCGGCAGGTCAATGTAATACACCGTCTGCTCAAACGAGGTGTAGGCGTTGATGTAACCGCCGTGAGCTTCGACTTCCTGCGCGATTTGCGCCACGCCGCGTTTCGTCGTGCCTTTGAACAGCATGTGTTCGAGCACGTGCGATAGTCCCGCCCCCATCCATTCTGCCTCGGTCACGCTCCCGGCTCGCACCCACGCTTGCGCGCTGACGACCGGCGCGCTGCGGTCTTCGCGGACGAGGACGGTCAGCCCATTCGGTAAAACCCGTTTGTGGACGGGCGCGACGGCGGAGGCGGAGAGCGCGCTGGTCAGCAGTAAAGTCAACAGCAGGAAGCAGCGGTGCATGCCGACTCAGACAATCAGTTCGAGCCGCTGCTCAATTTTTCCTGCCCGGCGGCATGACGGCCGGAACGTGGCGCGGAGTTGCTGCTGGCGCGGCGATGCGCGGTGCGAACCGGCGGGAGATAGGGTTTGACGAACGCTTCGTCGAAATCATAGCCGCCTTTGAAATCTTCGCGGCTGTCCTGCTCGGTTTTGCCGAGAATGCCGCGCTCGACCATGTTGAACACGATCTCGGCGAAATCTTCGCAGTGGTTGACGCCCCAGTAGTTGAGGACGGTCTTGGCCATCGGGCCGTATTGTTGAAGGCTGAACTGTCGGAGCCCTTCGAGAAGTTCCTGACCACTGACGTGGCGGGGCGCTTTCTCGCCCTGCTTCTTCATCAGCTTCAGCGTGTAATCGAGGCCTTCCCGGACGAATTGATACGCGTCGGGGTCGTACCGGGAATCGGTGCGGATGATCTCTTCGATGCGTTCGCCGAAATTAATCTTCTCCATGTTCCAGTCCAGTCTCCACAGTCGCGATGGCGGGTGTTGTCACCGGCCGCGTTCGCCATTCCCTCACCACTGACCCCAACACGAGGGCACCGGCCAACAGGGCCACGATCTGCGCTTCTTTTCTCGTGAGCTTGAACATCCGTACCTACCACACGCGCCCAATATGCCGTAACTCGCCCAACGGCTCAATAAATATTTCCGGTCACGCCGCCGCGATGTTGACCAGCTTGCCGGGCACGACGATCACCTTCTTGATCTGCTTACCGGCGGTGAACTCCCGCACTTTCGTGCTGGCGAGCGCAAGCTGCTCCAGTTCTGAGTTGGGAACCGACACCGGCACCGTCAGCTTGTCGCGCACTTTGCCGTTCACCTGCACGACGATCTCCACAGTGTTCTCCACCAACAACGCGGCGTCGAATTTCGGCCACGGCTCATGCGCCAGCGTCGGCGCGTGGCCGAGTTTCTCCCAAAGTTCCTCGGCCAAGTGCGGCGCGTACGGGGCGAGCAACAAGCTGAACGGCTCCAGCACCGCGCGCGGGCGGGACTCCTGCGCCGTGACGTCGTTTACAAACTCCATCATCGCCGAGATCGCCGTGTTGAATGCGAGCGCGTCGGTCCGCTCCGTCACGTGTTTGATCGT
>CAZJCX010000037.1:735-952 GCA_964544425.1 uncultured Verrucomicrobiota bacterium | reverse complement strand
AACGCCTTCAACAACGCGGCAGACGGAGCGGTATCGTGGACACCCTCCTCGTACAACCGCCACACGCGACCGAGGAACCGGTAGCAGCCTTCGACGCCTTGCGTGCTCCACGGTTTTGTGGCCTCGAGCGGCCCCATGAACATCTCGTACAGCCGCAGCGTGTCCGCGCCGTACTCGCGCACGACGTCGTCGGGGTTGATGACGTTGCCCCACGACT
>CAZJCX010000037.1:0-677 GCA_964544425.1 uncultured Verrucomicrobiota bacterium | reverse complement strand
AGACGTGGCCGAGATCAAACAGCACCTTGTGCCAGAACCGGGAGTAGAGCAGGTGCAACACCGCGTGCTCCGCGCCGCCGACGTAAAGATCAACCGGCATCCAATATTTCTCTTTGTCCTTGGCGACAAAAGCACCGGCATTCTTTGGATCAATATACCGGAGGTAATACCAACAACTACCGGCCCACTGCGGCATCGTGTTCGTCTCGCGTTTACCGGCACCGCCGCATTGGGGACAGCGGCAATTGACCCAATCCGCCGCCTTGGCCAACGGCGGTTCGGCATTCCCGGATGGTGAGTAATCTTTCATGTCCGGCAGGCGCAGCGGCAAATCGCTCTCCGGTACCGGCACCGTGCCGCACTTGTCGCAGTGCACAATTGGGATTGGCTCACCCCAATACCGTTGCCGGGAAAAGAGCCAGTCGCGCAACTTGTAGTTCACCGTTGCCTTGCCGAGTTTCTGGTCTTCGAGCCAGCCGGTAATCTTTTTCTTGGCTTCCGGCGTTGGCAGGCCGGTGATCATACCGGAGTTCACCGAAACTCCATCGCCGGTAAATCCTTGTGAATCCATGCCGGCTGGTGGCTGAACGACGGTTCGAATCTCCAAACCAAACTTTTTCGCAAACTCAAAATCGCGGGTGTCATGCGCCGGCACGGCCATAATCGCGCCGGTGCCG
>CAZJCX010000036.1:19865-20542 GCA_964544425.1 uncultured Verrucomicrobiota bacterium | reverse complement strand
CAGGTTCCGAACAACATCAACCCGATGAGCGACGCCAATTTCGCCAAGCTGTCCGGCCTGACGCAATTCGGCGTCACCGATTTCAACCCGCAAACCGCCCGCGTCTGGCTCCACAGCAACCTCAAGACGAATGACACCCGCGTCGGTCTCGAAGAAGGTTTCCACGTGCTGCGCGCGCGCGCGTTCTTGAAACGCGAAAACGCGTCGAGCGCGTTTCAGACGTATGTGCAGACGTTTTACTACGACGCGCAGCCGCCGCAGGGTGTCATCGCGTTCCCGGCCAACAACGGCGACACGCTCGGCAGCCAGCAATACGGCTTCGCCGTCCGCGCCGACATCACGACCACCGCGGTCGAATACAACATCTCCGATAACGACCCCAACAACGACGATGTCGTCACCGGCCAGAACAACGGCAACGGTCTCAGCAACGGCGTGCCGGTCTTCGTCCGCGCCAATCAGGTTTTCCCGCTCCCGTCGTTGAACCAGCAGTACCCGAACTATCCGCTGGAGTACCGGTTCAACTACATCGCCGTCCCGGCCAGCGGCCAAGCCACCATCACCGTCCGCCTCAAAGAAGCCTCCACCGCCACGTTCCCCGACCGCGTCGGCACGCTCGTCCGCACCGTCAACTGCGCCGCGCCGCCGCAGACACTGCAAATCGCCTTCCCGGCCAC
>CAZJCX010000036.1:19502-19789 GCA_964544425.1 uncultured Verrucomicrobiota bacterium | reverse complement strand
GACGATTTCACGCTCAAGATTGACGGCGCCGTTCAACCGCGTTTCAAACCGGACGGCTCACCGAATTATCTGCTGACCGGCGGTTTTTGCGGTGGCGGCAAACGCGATCTCCGCTTCGACTGGTCCGGCATGAGCGCCGGCCAGCATCTCATCGAAATCCTCTATGCCGGTCAGGGTCTCGCGCTGCAAGCTTCCCGCGTCGTCAACATCGTCCTGACCGGTATCGGCGTGCACATCATCAACCCGCCCGCCGCCCACGACGCGGGCCCGTCGCCCTCCACCATCGC
>CAZJCX010000036.1:4023-19411 GCA_964544425.1 uncultured Verrucomicrobiota bacterium | reverse complement strand
CATCACCACCAACGCCTTCGCCGGCGGCCCAGCCACACTCGACACCGAATTCCTCGGCAATACCAAACGCTGGAATTTTCTCTGGACGAATCTGTTTGAAGGCGTCTTCACCATCCGCGCCGTCGCTACCGGCGGCGGCTCGAACGACGCCTACCGGACCGCTGCCGTCGTCTTCCGCCAAATTGTCCCCGCCGACGCCAACGACGACGATGACGATGATGACGGTCTGACGGATTTCGGCGAGGCCAACCAAATCCCGTTGCCCAGCACCCAGCCGGAGAGCTGGACGCAAGGCCAAGTCCACACGTGGATCTTCACCGGCAAGACCGACCCGCTCAACCCCGATAGCGATAACGACGGCCTGCCGGACGCCCTCGAACTCGGCCTCGAAAGTTCCATCGCCACCAACACCAACCTCGCCGCCGACACCAATGGCGACGGGTTCAAGAATTTCATCGCCGATTTGGATCCGCCGCGTTTCAACACCACCGACAACAGCGGCCTGCCCGGCTACAACCTCAATGCCAGCCGCACCGACCTCATTCGCGGCTCCATCACCGACCCCAATAATCCGGACACTGATTACGATGGATTGCCCGACGGCATCGAAGATGCCAACCGCACCGGCCGCGTGGACATTGCGCTCACCAACGGCACCGGCACCGCCACCAGCATCATCCAATTCCCTCCCACCATCCGCGCCACCTCCCGGATCGATCGCAACGCGGTCTCCGTTCAATACCCGAGCGCCGTCTGGCTCGAAACCGATCCGAACAACCCGGACACCGACAACGACGGCCTGCTCGACGCCACCGAAGACATCAACCGCAACGGCTACGTGGATGTTGGCCTCATCAACTGCGGCGGCCAACCTTGCTCCGGTACCGTGACCGGCCTGTTGACCTACGCGCAAATCCCGCACATCGGCAACAACCTTACCGGCCAGAAATCACGCGCCATCAACCTGCCGGCGTTGTACGCCCAATTCCCCCACGCCGTCCTGCTCGAAACTGATCCGCTCGCGCTCGATACCGACGGCGACGGCTTACCGGATGGCTGGGAAGCACAATTCGGCCTCGACCCGCTCGACAACGGCTCGTTGAACCTGCGCACGGGCACCGCCGGCAATCCCGCCAACGGCGCCCTCGGTGATCCCGACGGCGATGGCGCCAACAACCTCACCGAATTCATCAACGGCACCAACCCGCGCGTCCCGAACAACATCCCGCCGCTCGTCGCCAACCCCATCACCATCGGCCCCGGCCCGCTGATCGGCACGGCGGGTGGCGTGGTCTGGTACGAGGAATTTCAGGACTGGAAACTCGCCGACCTCAAAGCGCTCGACGAATACGACGGCGCCGGTTCGCTCCGCCGCCAACGCGACCTCTATCCGTGGTGGGACGGCTATGACTGGTCGCGCGACATCGTCGCGTTCTACGCGCGCGACGGCGGCCTCGACGGCAATTACTACTTCCGCGTGGACCTCCACGACCTCCAACCCGGCGCCGAGCAAGGCTACCTCGACATCTACGTCGTCATTGATACCGGCAACCCCAATGTTGGCGAAATCCAACTCCCCGACGAAGTGGACACCAAGACCGAAATGCGCTGGGAAGTCGTCGTCGCCGCCTACGAATCCAACTTCGGCCGCACCTACGTCAAACTCCCCGGCTCGCCGCTCGGCCAATTCCAAGTCCGCGAATTCAACCCCACCGGCACCGGCTTCCGCGGCAGTTATTACCGCGCCGACCTCGACGCCGTCGAAATCGCCATCAGCCGCCAAGCGTTGCTCGACGCGGGCTGGGACGGCGCGTCACCGCTCCAATTCCAAGTCTTCACCACCAAAGACCGCACCTGTAACAGCGGCTCCGCCAACTGTCCCGGCGACACGCCCAAGCCCGGCAGCGACGTCACCGACACCATCTACGACGACGACATCGCCGAAAGCGACAGCCCCGCCCCGCCCAACGACACCATCAAGTTCTGGTTCACCTCCATCAACCACACCCCGGTCAACCTCGGCAGCTACCCGAACAGCCTCCTCTTCACCAACCGGCCCAACGCCGCCAAACTTGCCGTCCTCCTCCACGGCAACCAAGCCATCCTCCCCGGCAGCGTCATCCAAAACCTCGTCTCCAACAGCGTCAACCGCACCGCCACCGGTATCTACGCGCCCCTCGACCCCGGCAACAATCCCACCGGCTACTACCGCGCCCTCGAAACCGCCCAGGTTTTCGGCACGCCGCTCAATCTCCACCTCAGCGGCTCGCTCATCGCCGCCCTCCAATGGGCCGCCAGCGACCCCGCCCTCGACCCACAACGCTCCCGCGACGGCCCGCTCTTCAATCAACGTCTCACCTCGCTGATCCAATCCGGTAAAGTCGCCCTCGTCTCCGGCATGTTTGCCGACCACATCGCCCCGTACTTCACCGGCACCGTCAACCGCGCCGGTATCCAACTCCAAGACGAAATCATGCGCCGCACCTACGGCTCCGCCAGCGTCACACCCGACACCCCGCTCTACCTCGCCGAGCGCGTCATGGACGGCAAAACGCTCACCGACCTCGCGGTCAACAGCGGCCACAACTTCGTCATCCTCGACCAACTCGTCCACCTCTGGTGGTGGGGCGAACAACTCTACGGCTTCGGCAACGGCCGCCAAGTCGCCCTCGGCGACGACGGCTACCGGATCAATCGCTTCAACGGTATGCGCGCCTTGTTCATCAGCGGCTCGTCCGACCAGATGTTCTTCAACACCGACTTCGGCCTCACCTTCCCGCTCCGGCAACTCCTGATCCGCAAAGCCCTCAGCAGCGGCCGCGACCAACTCGTCATCCTCGGCGACGACTGGGAGAAAGCCGCCGGCATCGGCGGCGGCAACAACAACCCCGACCGCCTCAACCTCAACCTCCGTTGGATCGCCAATCACCCGTGGATCAAAGTCGTCCGCCTCGACAAATTCGGCAACGGCCAGGAAGACATCAACAACGACGGCCAGATCAACGGCCCCGCCGGGGATTTCCCGCTCGTCGTCGAGCGCGGCACCGCCCCCTTCACCCAACAAGCCAAAGACCTCATCCGCCACAACACCCGCCTCCACTACGACAACTGGTGGTTCGGCATCCCCGGCGCGGAAGAGAGCTTCTTCGCCAAATTTCCCCCGCTCCGCCCCGGCATCTTCGGCAACAAGAAACTCGGCCACATCAGCACCAACAACACCATCCTCGCCGACGCCTGGGCCGACGTGAAGACCGCCACCGGCATCGCCAGCAACCTCGCCGCCCTCGTTTATCTCCATGGCATCTTCGAGACCGCCTACCACACCGAAGACAACAACAACTTCGAACGCTTCTCCACCGGCGACTACAAATGGCCCGACACAACCGCCTTCGACACGCTGATTGACTTCGCCTACAAACCCAACTCCCGCCAAACCCGCCAAGCCCGCATCGTCGCCCTCGCCGCCGCCTGGGCCGCCGGCAGTCCCGGCGTCAACCCCGTCGCGCAGCAACTCGACGCCGATCACGACGGCGAAAACGAATACCTCCTCTCCAACAACCGCGTCTGGGCGCTCTTCGAACGCATCGGCGGCCGCTGCCTCGCCGCCTTCGGTCGCGACCCCGCTTCCGGCAACGCCGTCCAACTCATCGGCAACCTCGTCAGCACACCCGACTACGAAACCGAAGAAGAAGGCGACACCAACATGACCGGCTCCCCGCTGCAACCACACGCCTACCGGACTTCGGGATTCAAAGACTGGTTCGCCGTCACCAACGCCGTCACCAGCGCCGGCACCGCCCGGTACGTCAACGACCTCTACACCGCCGCCGCCGCCCCCACCGGCACCGGCTGGCGCTTCACCAGCAGCGACGGCAAGATCGTCAAAACCATCACGCTCGGCGCCGATGTTGGCGCGTTGCAGGCCGCCTACACCATCGGCGGCGGCGTCACCAAACTCTTCACCCGCCACGGTCTCAGCCCCGACCTCTACCATCTCGTCCTCGACGGCCAAAAGAATCTCGGCGCCCTCGTCAACGCCGCCGGCCAAGTCAGCCTCACGCACTCCAACGACTTTGCCCGCACCACCGCCACCGTGTTGTACGCCACCACCGGCCAATCCAACGTGGTCTTCAACGCCAACGCGAGTGACGATGGCGCGGCCAACAACGTCAGCTACCGGATGCGCAACCAAGCCCAGACCCACCAGATCGAACTCGAAAGCGCCGCCGCCGCCTTCAGCTTCGGCCTCGGCCTCACCGTTGATGAGTGCGGCGTGGACGCCGACGACGACGGTTTGAACAACTGCCAGGAACTCACCCTCGGCACCAACCCGAACAACCCCGACACGGACGGCGACGGGATGAACGACGGCTGGGAGCATCTCTACCGCAACCCGCTGCTCGCCGGCGACCCGAATGCCGACCCCGACGGCGACGGCCAGACCGATCTCGCCGAGTCCGTCGCCGGCACCAACCCCGACGACGCGAATTCCGCCTTTCGCGTCACCAACATCACCCGCGTTGGCAACACCGCCACCATCACGTGGACCAGCGTGCTCGGCAAATCGTACGATGTCTGGGCCACCACCAACCTCAACGGCACCGCCTTCGGCAAAATCAACGGCGCGCCCGTTCCCGCCGCCGGCATCCTCACCAGCTTCCCCGACCCCGCCGCCACTGCCACCAACAAGTTCTACAAAATCCAAGTCCGGTAAGCCGTTTCGCCGCTTGCTTTGGCGACCGCCGGACCATATTCTCCGACCAGAGGTGAGCCGATGGAACTGGAAGAAATTCTCGATCCGTACCCGAAGTCAGACACCCTCAAGAACGGCACCCCGGTCACCATTCGCCCGTTGAAGATGACCGACGAAAAAGAGTTTCACGCGTTCTTCTGCGCGATTCCGGAAACCGAACGGCTGCTCTTCAAACACCGCGTCACCGACCGGACGATCATCCACGAGTGGTGCCACCGGATTGACTACGGACGCATCCTGCCGCTGCTGGCGTTGGCCGGCAGCCAAATCGTCGCGGATGCGTCCCTCCATCAAACCCTCGGCGGCTGGAAACGGCACATCGGCCGCATCAGCGTCGTCGTCCACCCCGCCGCGCGCGGCCAGGGTCTGGCGAAACGGCTCGTCAGCGAGTTGATCCACATCGCCCAACATCTCGGCCTCGAACGCCTCGAAGCCGAATTCATGGGCGAACAGCAATCCGCCCGGCATGTGTTCGGCTCGCTCGGGTTCACGGAGATGTTGCGGGAAAAAGACTACGTCAAAGACATGCAGGCGATCGCGCACGATTACGTGCTGATGGGCCGGCGGTTGTTGACGGATGAAGAGTTCGCGGGCGCGAACTGATTCACGACCGCCACGCGAAGACCAGTTCCCACTTGGCATCTCTGGCCAACGGGGCGACCCAGAGTTCCCAGTAGCCAATGCTGTTGCCGTCGAACTGACGCACGAGACAGGCGAGGCGTTGACCGTCGGGCGAGACGCTCATCTCCCGCGGGGACGCCTGCCATTTGTGGGCGGCGAGGAGCTGGCGCGCCGCCGGCGCGGCGGGTGGGACTTCGAAGACATTGGCCCGGCTCGCGCGGGCGTGGCCAAACAGCAACCGGTCGCCGCGCCAGCCCCAGAACTGCGGTGCGCAGTAATCCGCCACCTGCCGGGCTTCGCCGCCGGCGCGCGCAACGACATGAAGCAGTTGTTTGCCTTGATACGCCAGCAGATCGCCGGCAGGCGACCACTCGATGGTGACTGAGATCGTCGCGAGCGGGAATTTGCGCGCCTGCGTCCAGTCCGCCACGGGGCCAAGGGTCACGGAGTGCCGGTCGGTCACGGCCAAAAACTCATCGTCGGCGCTCAGTTCCCACTCGTAGGGCGGCTCGGTTTGCCGCGGGATGACCGGCCGCGGGGCCTCGCGGGTCCGCACCGGGTCGCGGACGAGCGTCCACCCGTTAGTATCGTACCGGGGATACAGGAGAAACTGCCGGTGGTGCGCGAGGAACGACACATCGCGGAATCGCATGTTGCTCAACTGCGCCACTTCGACCGGATCGATGAACACGACTTCTTTCACGAGTTCGCCCATACCCTGCCGGACCCGCAACAGCAGCCGGGCGGGATCGTTGGTCGCCGCGCGGACGTGCTCGAACTCCACCCGCCATTCGTCCGCCGCGGTCCACGGCGGCAATTCGGTCGCGGCAAGTTTCTTCGACACACGCCCTTCACCGACCGCGAACAACGCGCGCTGCCCTTTGCCGTACCGGTACAGGAAACGGCGGCTATCGGGCGCCCATTGCTCGAACGTGAGTTTGCCAAAACCGGGACTGGGTGTGGTCACCGCCTCGCGGCGTTTGCCGCGTTCGATGGCGGCAATGGGCGCCTCGGCGGACACGACAAACGCGCTGTCGGGATCGAAGTCGCCGACCGGCTTTAGCAAATAGGCGCGCGGCGTGTCCACGGCGACTGCGAACAGTTCATTGTTGAGGGGCCAGTTGAACACGACCCATTTCCCATCCGGCGACCACGCGAGCCGGCCTTGCCCGTCGAGATAATTCGCCCCGGGCGCCGCGACTGCCAACATGAGCAGCGCGAAACCACTACTGAGCCAGCGAGAAAAACGCATCGTCATCACCCTGCACCACCCGCACCTGCGCGCCGGTCTGCGTGACCTGCGCTTTGACGCCGCGCTTGGCGGCGAATTGCCGGTACATCTCGGCGAACTCCTGCGCTTCCTGTTCGTCGTCCCACACCGTCTGCCAAATCAATCCCAACGGGCCACCGGGGCTGCGCTCGTACACTTGATAGCGGTCGCCACCCCACCCGGCGGCGGCCGCTTGCGCTTCGGTGAACCGCAATTTCGTCGCCAACATCGCGCGGATGCCCAGTTCGCCGAGGACGTTGTTACCGATCAACTGCCACGTGTCGGACGCGATGACCGGCAACGTGACCGGCTTCGGGGCATCGCGCGCACCGAGGTATTTTTCGGGATGCAGAATCTGCTCCGTTGAAACCGGTGGGTCGCGGAACACTTTTTCGAGCGCTTGATCACCGGCCTGCATTTGCAGGGCGAAAACAAACTTCTGCCCTTCCCGATACGGAAACAACATCAGTTCCCGCAGAAAAGTCGGAGCCGCCTGCAATTTCTCCGTCTTTTGGCCGGTCAACATCGCCAGCAAATCCTTCAACATCCCGCCTTGTGCGGCCGTCAGCGCATAGTATTGCGTCATCAACGCCATCGCATCGCCCTCCAGCAACGCCGAAGTGGCCAGCGCCAAGTCGTCGTTGTCCTTTACATGCAGTGGCAACGTTGTCAGATCGTAATGCTGGTCCTGCAAGGCGTGAGTCAGTTCGTGCGCCAAGATCATCCGATCCATCCCCGCGCTCAACGACATGTCCTTAAAGGTGTACAGCGCGCGTTCCTGCGGAATGTAGAACGCACCCACCTGCTCGTCATACAAGCTGATATACAGCTTCATCAGATCCGTGCCCGGCGGAATCACGCCCAGCGCTTCAAAGCACCGGCTGTACGCCCGCGCTTCCTCCTCCGAGTATTGCTCGCGCACTTGCTGGATCAACACGTCCCGGAGTTCCGACCGCGAAATCATCTTGTAGTTGACCGGCTTACGAAACGCCAAGCCGCGCAACTCGCTCGTCTGCCGCTCGATCTCCTGCCGGAGTTCCGCGCGTTGTTCGGGTTTCTCCGCGAAGGGGGCTGCGGCCTGCCGGACCAGATCGCGGCGCTCCTCCTCCAGCAACGTCACGGTATCGCGCAGCGCGGCGTTCTGCCGCCGCAACTCCCACGTCTGGAAACCGAGAATACCCGCCACCAACGCCAACACCAGCGTCAGCAGCCGATAGAGGAATAATTTCATTGGTGGGTCTCGCCGCGCATGTTAGCGTGCGCACCCTAATGGACATCCGCCGCAAAATCCAGACGCTTCTAGCCGCCCCGAAGTATCACCCGCTCCGCCGTGCCGAACTTGCCAGCAAACTCCGCCTCACCTCCGCCGAACGCCGCGATTTTCGCCGCACCCTCGACGACATGATCCGCGCCGGCGAGGTCGTCCGCGTCCGCCAAGACCGTTTCGTCCTCCCCCAGGAAGCCGACCTCGTCATCGGCCGCGCGCAATTCAACGAAAAAGGGTTCGCGTTCGTCATCCCTGAATCGCCCCCCACCCCTGTCGCCGCGCTTGCCAAGCGCGACCAAAACGCCGACATCTACGTCGCCGAGGAAGATACCTGGGTCGCGATGCACGGCGATAAAGTCGTCGTCCGCCTCTACCGGGAACGCCGCCGCGGGACCGACAAAACGGCCGGCCGCATCATCCGCATCCTCGAACGCGCCCACACCACACTGGTCGGAACACTTCAGACAACGAAGACGTTCCACTACATCGTCCCGGACGACCCCCGCATCATTCGCAACATCTACGTCCCACCCCATCCCCACGCCCAAGTGGGCCACAAAGTCGTCGTCGAACTCGCCGAATGGAAAAATCGGCACGTCAACCCCGAAGGCACGATCACCGAAGTCCTCGGCAAAGCCGACGCCCCCGGCGTGGACATCATTTCCATCATCCGTAAATTCCACCTGCCGCTCGAATTCACCGCGCAAACTCTCGCCGAAGTGGACCGCATCCCCGACACCATTCCCACCGCCGGTCGGCTCGACTTGCGCGAGAAGTTTATCCTCACGATTGACCCGGACGATGCGAAAGATTTCGATGACGCGATCCACGTGGATGAATTACCAGACGGCGGCTGGCGACTCGGCGTCCACATCGCCGACGTCTCGCACTACGTCACCCCCGGCAGCGCCCTCGATCGCGAAGCCAGCGCGCGCGGCAACAGCGTCTATCTCGTGGATCGCGTGATTCCGATGTTGCCGGAGAAACTGAGCAACAATCTCTGCAGCCTCCGCCCCCGCGAAGACCGACTCACGCAGACCGTCATCATCGAATTCGACAAACAACTCCGCCACCGCAAAACCGACTTCGCCCTCAGCGTCATCCACAGCCGCCACCGGCTCACTTACAAAGAAGCCTTCGCGCGGCTGGATTCGCGGGACAACCACGATCTGCTAAACCGCGAGCTCCACAAAATGTGGCGGCTCGCGAAACAGCTCCGCGCTGAACGTTTCGCCCACGGCTCGCTCGCACTGGAGTTCCCGGAAGTGAAAGTGCGCCTCGACAAACACGGCAAGCCCACCCACATCGAAAAAATCGAGTACGACATCTCCCACCAGCTCATCGAAGAATTCATGCTCGCCGCCAACGAGGCCGTCGCCCGCCGCATCTGCCAGTTGCAGATCCCCTGCCTCTACCGGATCCACGAAGATCCCAGCCTCGAAAAACTACGTGATTTCCGCGCCTACGCGCAAAGCTTCGGCTTCAAAGTCGGCGATGTCGCCCACCGGCATGAACTGCAGAAACTCCTCGACCACGTCACCGGCAAGCCCGAGCAGTACGCCGTCAATCTCGCCCTGCTCCGCTCGCTCAAACGGGCCGTCTATTCCACCACCTGCGCCGGTCACTACGGTCTCGCCAAAAAATACTACACTCACTTCACCAGCCCCATCCGCCGGTACGCCGACCTCATCGTGCACCGAACCTTGCGGGCGATTGTCACCGGCAAATCCCGCGGGGCGGCCCCGGCCCTGCAATCGCTCGCGAAAATCGCCACGCATATCTCCCAAACGGAACGTACTGCGGCCGAAGCGGAACAAGAATCCGTCGAGCTGAAGAAGATCGAGTACTTCCAGCAGCAACTCGACACCGGCAAACTCGCCGCGATGGACGCCGTGGTCTGCACCGTCCGTAACTTCGGCATCTTCGTGGAACTGCCGGAAAGCCTCGTTCAAGGCCTCGTCCACATCTCGACGCTCGAAGACGACTTCTACCACTACGACGCGCAACGCGAACAACTGGTCGGCAAACGCACCCGCCGCACCATCAAGATCGGCGACAAACTACGCGTCCGCGTCGCGAAAGTGGACATCTTCAAACGTCAGATTGATTTCCAGGTGTTGTGAAGATGGGCGCGGTGTAGCCACAACTGCGGTTGGTAGGGAAGGCTCTCCGAGCCGTCCGCCGCATTGCATTCGCCCCCCGCAGCCCGGCGGACACTTCGGACAAGCGTCCCCCCCGCCCCGGAACTGTAGATTTCTCAAATCTGCTGTTGACACATCGTCCATCCAATGTATATACATAGTAGCGACAGGAGCACATGGACTTTGACTGGTCAGATCCGCCATTTAGCCCGAAAGACGCTCCCACGATCCGCGAGATCGAGGAGTCGTTGGAAGACCCGCATGGGCTGCGATTCTTTCCCGATTCACCCCGGTTCTCTCAATCCTCTCGCACCTTCGCGTTGGGCAAGACGCTGGCCGGTCGGGGAATCTTCTGCGCCTACCGAACCGATGGCAAGAAGGTGCGCGTGATAGCCGCCCGCCAAATGTCCGAGGAAGAAGACACCTTTTACGAACGCAAAGCACAAGAAGCGATGAGCTAATGAACGTCGTCAACACATGGGAAGAGATCCCGGCCTTCACCTGCGAGCATGACGAGGCGAAGTTCTGGCAGATGCACCGGCTGGATTCCCGGCTGTTGAACCAGTCGTTGCTCACGGCTGACCAAAGCGAGTCCACGACGATTTCATTGCGAATGGATCCCCGGATGCTCGCGCGCATCAAACGCCTCGCCCGCACCCGGTACCTCGGCTACCAGAGCATGATGAAACAATGGATCGCCGAACGCTTGGAAGCGGAACTCCGGGGGAACCGATGAGTATGAATATTGACTTACCTTCGGACATTCAACGTTCACCGCCGAACGCTCAATGTTCGATCTACCGCCGCATGGCGGGCTTCACGCTGATCGAACTGTTGGCAGTGATCACCATCATCGGCATTCTGGCCGGGATGGTTCTCGCCATCGCCGGGTACTCCCAGCGGCGGGCGGCTCGTTCCCGAACCCAGACGGAAATGGCAGAGATGATGCGCGCGCTGGACGCCTATCGGCAGGATTTTGGCCAATACCCGCGAGGCAGCACCGGCGCGGCGAACAGCTCAACCAATATTCACAAGGCGGTCACATCGGGCCGCGGTTACATGACGTTCACGCCGAGCCAACTCAGCGTCTCCGGTACGACCACCAACATCATGGATGCGTTTGGCAACCAGTACTATTACCGCAGCGATGGAAACGCCGCGCAACGCAACAAAGTCAGCTACGACTTGTGGTCCACCGGCCCGAATGTTTCCAACACCAACGAATGGATCACCAACTGGAGATAAGGAGAAACCATGAAGCATCAGAAGTCAGAAATCAGTCGTCCGGTGTCCCGCGGCTTCACCCTCATCGAAATCTTGGTGGTGATCGCGATCATCGGCATCCTCGCCGGGCTGCTGTTCCCGGCCATTAAAGGGGCGATCACAAAAGGCAAGATGGGCCAGGCTCGCGGTGATGTGAAAGGTATCGAAAGTGCCATCCGCCAGTACTACACCGAGTACGGCAAGCTGCCGGTAGCCAACGGTGACCAAGGCGTCGGAGACAAGTACTACACCAGCACTGATCAGAACAATATCATCAACATACTGCGGGCTATCGCGACCGCCCCCAACACTGCCCACGCGCTCAATCCGCGGCGCATTGTCTTCTACGAGCCGCCGGGACGGAAAGGAGCCGTGGATAGCTCCGGCAACATCCTCGATCCGTGGCAGCAGGTCTATTACATCAAATTGGATAACAATTATGATGGAACGATCAACCACTGGGGCGATCACAACCGCCAAGCGATTGTTCACTCTTACGGACCGAACAAGAATCAAGATGGCACTGCGAGCGGGAGTGATGACATCATCTCCTTCCAATAAGCGCGGCTTCACGCTGGTGGAGTTGCTGGCGGTAATCACGATCATTGCGATCATGGTGGCCGTCTCCATCCCGGCGATGCGCGCTTTGCAAGGGACGGCGCTGCAGACGGGTGCCCGGCAGGTGCAGAATGAACTGATGTTGGCGCGGCAGTACGCGATCACGCAGCGGCTGCCGGTGCGGTTTGTCATCTGCGTCGGCACGAACAGCATGCCGGATCGGGGCACCAATCATGTGTGCCGGGCCTATAGCATCGTCGCGGCGACCAACGATGTGAACAATGTGTTGGTGGGGTGGACGCCGGTCCAAGACTGGCGGTTCCTACCGGAGGGCGTTTTGTTCTCCGATCAGAATGACCGGGGCGGGTTCTACAATCCGTTGACCCCCGACCCGATGAGCATCACGCCCGGCTTGCCGACCGTCCGGAATCTGGGCCCCGCTTCCGTCGCCAGTGCGACGTGGCAGCACTTCAGCAGCACCAACGAAATGGCGGTGTATATCACCACCACCACGCCAACGAACTGGGTGAGCGCGTATGTGGAATTCAAGCCGACCGGTCAGGTCAACGGCATCAGCGGCGCGGGCGGCTCCATTCGCATTGTGAACGGCGCCGTGGCCGACGTGATCACCCGCTCGCTGATCGTCACGGATACTAACAACTGGTTTAACATCGAGTACGACCAATTTGGCGGCCGCGTCCGGTTGCGGGCGCCGGAGAGCTATCAATGAGACAATTTCTGTTCCCCACACGGTGCCATCGGCGGGATGGCTTCAACTTGATCGAGGTCACGCTCGCGGTCGCGATTTCCGCCGTGGGACTCTTGGCGGTCTTCGGATTGTTGGCGGGCGGCATCACTGCCAGTCGCCGGGTCTCCGACGAGACGCTGATCACGCATTTGATGGATGATATGTTTGCGTGGAGCCGGGTGACTCCGTACGGCAAGAAATCGTTTTTGCCGTACGAAGCTGTCCTCACCAACGCCACCTCTGGCAGCACCGTGAAGGTGGTGCAAGGCTTGGACGCGAATGGCAACTTTCAGGGATCCGAATATCAGTCCGGTGGCTCCGGCAATCATCCGAACCGGCTCTGGGCGGGCAATACCACCACCGGTTTCGGTTTCTACAAGTTCACCTGGACGCCGATGCCGCACCCGCAGTTCCCCAACTCGCACGACATCTGTCGGGTGTTGGTCACGGTGGAATGGCCCATCAACGTCGCCACGGGTGATCCGATGCCGGATGCCAACCGCCGCCAGTACGTGAGCACGTTTGCGAGGAGATAACATGCGCCGCACTCCCCTGTCATCTGGTCGCAACCGGCGGGCTTTCACCCTTGTCGAACTGCTGGCCGCCATCGCGGTCCTCGCCCTCCTGATGTCGCTCGTCTTCGGCGCGTACAACAAGCCCTCGCGCGCGTGGTCGGCCGGCGAACGTCGCACGGAAGCGTTCCAGAACGCGCGATTGGTTTTGGAAACGATGGGGCGCGAACTGGAAAGCGCGGTCGCCACCAGTAATGCGATCACCGGTCGCAAGATCACCCTGCTGAGCTACGCCAATGAGTCATCCATGCCGGCCAGCGCCCAACCCGGTGAATTGGCCACTGTGGAAACTCCGAACGACCAACTGTTCTTTGTCGCGGCGCGCCCCGACACCAGTGGCACGTCCGACTTGGATTTGGCGGAGTACGGTTATTTCGTGGCGTACGCCAAGCAGAACTACCAGACGATGCGCGCCGGCAGCTATTATTTGCTCCGGCATTTCGCGGCCAGCAGTTCGGCGGGGTTCGATATTTTTTCCGACCCGTTGAATTGGGATCAGACCCCGGGGTTCAGCACCAGCACGAAGGTGCCGATTCTGGAGAACGTCCTGCGACTGGAGTTCCGGTTTCAGATGGTGGACAGCAATCCCGGCTTCGGCCAAGCCGTGACGAATGGTTCGCAGGTGGTTGAGCAATGGAACAACAACGCTTGCCCCGGCGCCACGCCCAGCCTCCCCTGCTCCGCCGGTTGCGCCCGGCCGATTGACATGGTGCCCGCCATTACCAACCCCGAAGTCACGTTGCCGCGCGCCGTGCACATTCGCATGGCGATGATTGACCGGCGCACGGCCGAGCGCGTGCGCTCGTACGGTGCGGGGCAGGGCTGGCTCGATGGGATCCCCCAAAACCGGCTCCGGCAGGTGATTTCCAACTGCGCCGACGAAGACTTGACCACCCTCGCCACAACCGACCCGGTCTTGGCCAACATGATCCGCGAGAACGTGCATGTCTTCTACAAGACCGTTTACCTTCGCAACTCACGCTAACGGAGAACCCGCCATGACGCGACGAACCCGGCACTTCACGAATCGCAACGGCGTAGCGCTCATCATCACCCTCGCCATCCTCGGCTTGATCACGCTGCTGGTGGTGGGGTTTGCCATCAGCATGCGGACGGAGCAAATCGCCGCCCGCACCTACAGCCACAGCTCCCTCTCGCGCCAGCTCGCCGACGGCGCCGTGGATGAGGCCATCTTCCTCATCCGCACCAACACTCCGGCGATGACCGAGACGAAGTGGTATGTGACGCAACCGGGGATGGGCGTGACGAGCAGTGGCACCAACGTGATGTTTTCCAACTATGGCACCGGCGGCACGGTGGATCTCAACAGCGATCGCAGCATCACCGGGTCCAACACCGTGTATAGCGCGTCCAATTCCGATGGCATCATCGTGGACTGGATCACCATCGGCACCAATGGGCAAGCCGCCGCCGCCGGCAACCCGATCATGGGCCGGTACGCCTACTGGGTGGACGACGAGGCCAGCAAGATCAACATCAACTCCGCCAACCGCCGGCAGAACACCAGTGCCAGCACCAACGGCGCGACAATGGCCGCCGTGGACTTGGATGTGTTGCCGGGTGTGGGAACGACGATTGCCGACAATACATTCAACCACGCCACCACCAACGGTTATTTCACCGTCGAACAGTGGAAGGACACGGGGTCCGTCGGCAGTTCCGTTTATGAGCAGAACAAATTCTACATCACCGCCCACACTCAGGGACTTGATTTCACCCCGTGGGGCACGCCCAAGTTTCACCTCAACGGTTCTTTTGCCACGGTACAGGCCGAGATTGATGGCGGCCTGACCAACACCTTCGCGCACCTCGCGCTGACGAATTGGTTTGGGGGCACATTCGCCGACAAATATCCCGACTCCACCGCGCCCAATCGCCACATCCTCAAGCAGATCATGGCGAACATTAACGATTTCCGATACTCGCCCAGTGGGGCCAACAACGAATGCACCGGCGGTCAAGCCGGCTACATCAACACGCTCGGCGGCAACGGACTATCCGGCGTGCCGCTGTATTACCTCGGCCTCAAGCGTTACCCGCACCTCAATGAAATCGGCGTCCGCGCATCGTATTGGAAACCGGCGGGCGCCGGTTGCGGCGTGGAGATTCAAGCGATGGCGTGGATTCTAGTCGAAGTCGTCAATCCCTACGACCAACCGTGGGGCGTCGGCGGT
>CAZJCX010000036.1:1763-4010 GCA_964544425.1 uncultured Verrucomicrobiota bacterium | reverse complement strand
CAGATCAACATGAACAAATTGCGGTTCCGCGTCACCGGTGACAGCGGCGCCTGGAACTACTTTACCGGACCGGACAGCGACTGGGACACGACGTGGCAAGCGGGCGCCGGTGTGTGCGGCTATCAAAGCTCTCAAACAATCACCACCAACATCCTCGCCAACATCCCGGCCAATAGCTATCAAGTCTTCGAGATTCCGGTTTTCGCGGGCCGGGCAGAAGCAAACGGCACGGCCGTCGTGGACGAGATCTACGTCAAGATCAACAAGGTGCGCCTGCTCCAAACCGCTGACAACGACGCGACGGTGCGCGATTGGGCGATCATCCGGGACTTCGACACACGCGATTGTTCCTCCGGCAATCACTTCTGTTTCACCGGCGCTGAAATCACGGCCATGGGCGGGCCGACTTTTCCCGGCTACAACAACGCCCTCACCAAAGGCATCGCCAAGAACGATCCACGCGTCCGCCGCTTCACTTTTTGGGATCCACCAGGTGCCGGCACAGCCAAAATCCAGCCTTGGACGCCGGTCGGGCCAACTGACGGCTTTGCCTCCACCATTCCAAACGTCAATGGCGCGGAAAACTCCACGGTTGACTACCAAGTGGGCACCGGGCTGGCCAGTGTGCCAAACGACCCCAATCCCAGCAACATGACGGACATCGGCGTCACCAACCATCCGTCGTTTTACATGAAGACAACCGGCAGCAACCTGCCCTACGAATCCGTCGGCGAACTTGGCTACATTCACACGGGCCTGCAATGGCGCACGCTTCGACTTCAGCCCCGCCCGGCCAGTGAAGCCACGGCCAACCTCATCCCCGATTGGGCCGTCTTGGACATCTTTTCCGTCACCAACGCCTCAGTCCAGGGCAAGATCAACATCAACGGCGTCGTCACCAACCTCTATAGCGGCGATGTCAACTGGCAGCACCGCATTGAGCCCATCCGCGCCGTGACCACGGCCATCGCGCCCCCATTCGGCCCCGCCACCGGAGCCAGCGGGGCCGACGCCACCGCGACCAACATCTACTTCCAAACTTGGGCACCGGGTTCGACATGGGGGGCCGACCGCTCCACCGCGCCGAACCGTTTCACTCCGCTGTTCTACAACATGATTGGCGAACTTTGTGAGATTGACCTCGTCTCCACCAACTATGCGGGTGCCACCAACGACGCGATGCGCGAAGCCCGCATCCGCACCTTCGCCAACCTTGTCACCGTCCGCTCCGAACAATTCACCGTCCATGCCGTCGGCCAAGCCATTCAGGATGTCAACAGTAATGGCGCCTACGACCCCGGCACCGACCTCATCCTCGGCGAATCCAAAATCCGCACCGTCGTCACCCGCATCCAAGGCGCCGGTTCCGACGGCCAATGGGGCACCAGCGACGACACCGTCGAGTACCGCTGCCTGGAGTACAAGTATCTCAATTAATCAGCTGCGATTACAACCCGACACCATGCCGGGCTTGCCGGCTCCGTTCGCCGAGTGCGTGGGGCGCGACCGGCTCGCCCAGATACTCCGTCAGCAACCCGGCCACCCGCGCGGGGGCGATGCTGTGCGTCCGGCCTACCTGCCGGTATAGCCACTCCGTCAAATCCCAAAACCGCCCAAACGCAGTAGCGGCCGCCGTCCCGGCGGCATTCGTTTTCCCCTCCCGCACCCACTCCACCACGCCGGGATACCGGCCGCTGTTCGCCACCAAATCCCAGTAGCGGGCAAACCGCCGCAGCTTTTGCATCGTGGCGAAATCAATCAACTTCGTCTGCAAAACCTCATACGGCGCGTGCGCGGCGTACACCATCCCCCACTCCGTGTCGTGGCGGACAATTGGCGTCCCCCGCAGTCGTTTCAGGATACCGACCTGAATCTCCTGCGGCCGCAACGCCACGAGCCGGTCAAACCCCGCGCCGAAACTTTCCACCGACTCCCCCGGCAAGCCGACGATCAAGTCGGCGTGAATGTGGACCCCCGTTTCCTCGCGCAACCAGCGGAGGTTCTCCGCCGCCGCCGCGTTGTCCTGCCGGCGACTGATGCGCGCGGCGACCTCCTCGTTGAACGTCTGGATGCCCACCTCAAACTGCAGCGCACCAGGCGGGAACTGCCGGATGACCTCGCGCAGTTGGTTCGGCAGCCGGTCGGGGATCATCTCGAAATGCACGAACATCCCGGGCCGGTAGCGGTCGAGAAAGAACTGCAAAATCGCCCGGCTTGCCGCGAGATTCAGATTGAACGTGCGATCCA
>CAZJCX010000036.1:541-1731 GCA_964544425.1 uncultured Verrucomicrobiota bacterium | reverse complement strand
AACCGCTGCAGCGCCGCCAAGAAAGTTTCCAGCGGCGCTTGCCGCACCGGAATGTCGAGCGATGAGAGACAGAATTCGCACGCGAACGGACACCCCCGCGACGCCTCGACGTACAGCACCCGGTGGGCGATGTCTTCGTCAGCATACAGCTCATACGGCAACGCCAGCCGGTCGAATCCCGGTACGGGCGCGGCAACGACTTTTTGCGGTGGTAGTCGCCGACACAATTCCGCAAACGCCAAGTCGCCTTCGCCGGTAATCGTATAATCGGCCAACCGCACAATCTCCTGTGTGTCCGTTTCGTAACTGACCTCCGGCCCGCCCAGCACCACTGTCAGGTCCGGCCGTAGCCGCTTCAACGTCGCCACCAATTCCGTGGCCGGTGCCACGTTCCAGATGTACACGCCGAGCCCGACCACGCGCGGTTCGTGCGCCAGAATCACCTCTGCGACATCCACCGGCCGTTGCTGGATGTCGAACTCCACGATCTTCGCCCGCGACCGCAACTCGCCGAGATTCGCCATCAAATACCGCAACCCAAACGCCGCATGCGCGTACTTCGCGTTGAGAGTGGTTAAAATGATTTCCGTGCCCACGCCGCGAGGGTACGCAACCCGCCGCGGCTTTCCAAGCCGGCAACGTCGCCACAAATCCCTCTTTCGCACCGGTATCGGGATTGCTATCCTAGCGGCGATGAAATTTCCCCTCCTGCGGTTCTGTGTAGTCGTCCTGTTCGCGCTGACCTCACTCGGCTGCTCCCGGCAAGCGCGCCTCGAACGGCATCTGGCGCGCGGCCGCGCGTATTATGAGCAGCAACGCTACGCCGAGGCCGCCATCGAGTACCTCAACGTCCTGCAACTCGATGGCCGGCACGCGGAAGCCATCCGCCGCGCTGGCGAGGCCTATTTTGCACGTCAGGAATACGTAAAGGCGTTCCCCTTCCTGAAACACGCCCTCGAAACCGAACCGACCGACCGCGAGCTCCGCCGCAAACTCTCCACCATCTACTACCTGGCCGGCGACTATGAAAAAGTGCGCGCGGAAACTTCCGCGCTCCTCGCGGATGATCCGCATGATCTCGACGCGCTCGCGTTGCTGACCGGCGTGACCGTCACACCGTCGCAAGCCGCCGACGTCGAAGCGAAGTTGGCGACGGCCCAAGTAGCCGACAAATCCCGGTTGGAAGTCCT
>CAZJCX010000036.1:0-531 GCA_964544425.1 uncultured Verrucomicrobiota bacterium | reverse complement strand
CGCGGCCAGTTGCATCTGCGGCAACAAAACCTCGCCGCCGCCGAGCAAGCCTTCCTCGCCGCGCAGCAGCTCGACCCGCAGGCCGCGCCCGCGCGCTTGATGCTTGGCTCGCTCTATTTCAAGCAGGGCCAAGCCGACCGAGCCGCCCAGCAATTCGACGCCGCGCTGCAAGTCGCACCGACCAACGCGAGCGTCCGGTTGATGTGGGCGGATTTCAAACGCCAGACCGGCGAGTTGGAACAATCCAAAAAGGTCCTCACCGAACTGACCACGGCCCGGAAGCCGTCGCCGCCTGGCACCGGCTTGCGGAGATTGCCGCGACGGAAGGCCACCTCGACGAAGCCGAGAGATGCGTCCGCGAATCACTCCAACGCAGCGCCCGGTTCCTGCCCGCGCTCATCTTCGAGGCCCGCTTGATGCTGGCGCGCGGCAAGACGACCGGAGCCGTGAGGCGGCTTGAGCGCCCCAGCGTGGAACACCCTGCCGCCGGTGCCGTCCAGGGCCTGCCCGCCGCGCCGGTTGTCGAGCAGC
>CAZJCX010000035.1:6685-20637 GCA_964544425.1 uncultured Verrucomicrobiota bacterium | reverse complement strand
CGGCTTGGGAGCCTCGGCGGAAGCGGACCCCGCGCTCGCCGCAGGCGTCGGCGGCTCTTCAGCCGTCTCGTGCAGCACGGTCGAGAACAAGTCGTGCCGTACGGCGAGCCGTTCATGGTGGAATTCCGTTTGGCGGCGGAGTCGCGTTGGTTGCCGGGGCGGGCGACGGCGCGGCTGGAAGGACAGCAGCCGGTCGTGGTCGAGGCGGGGGCGGCGGGGGAATTTCGCGCGGAATTACCGGGGCAGACGAAGCCGGTGACGTTGCGGCTGGCGGCCGGAGACGCGGAGCGGACGATGATGATCACGCCGGTGTACCGGCCCGAACTGGTCGAGTTGCAGGCGAGCATCAACTGGCCGAACTATCTCGGTCATCCCCCGGCGACGCAGGACGTGCGGAGCGGGAAGGTGCGGGTGTTGGAGGGGAGCGAATTGGCGGTGGCCGGCAAGTTGAATCGGGCGGTGCGGACAGTGCAGGGCGCGTCGTTTGCAAATGACCGGATTTGGATCGAGCCGCGCTCCATCCGGGCGGCGGTGAAATGGAATGTGGAATGGGAAGATGTCCATGGGTTGCGGGGCCGGGAGCCATTTGTGCTCGACGTGAAAGTGGAATTGGACAGCGCTCCGACGGTGGATTGCCGTGGGTTGGAGCGGACGGTGGCGATTTTGGAGGATGAAGTGGTGGAGTTCGAGGTGGTGGGCCGTGATGATTACGGCGTGAAGTCCAGCGGCGTGCGGTGGTTGGCGGCGGGGAACGAGGACGCGGGCGTGGCGCCGTCGCACGGGCGATTCGACGTGGCGGAGGGCGGACAACAAAAGCGCGAGACGACGGGCAAGGTGCGGTTTTCGCCGCAGGCGTTGGGCCTGGAGCCGCAATTGGTGGTGGTGCAGGCCAGCGCGGTGGATTATTTCCCCGGTCGGGAAGAATCGTTGTCGCCACCGTATCGGATTTTCATTCTCGACCGGATCGAGCACGCGAAGTTGGTGCAGCAGCGGTTTGAGAAGTTGCAGGAGAAGTTGGAAGAACTGGCGCGGACGGAAGAGGGCTTGTTTGACCAGAACCGGGACTTGCGGGAGCAGCTCGATCAGGCGGACGCGGCGGGGCGGTTGGCGGAGGCGCAGCGGGCCGAGGAACAGAGTGCGGCGGAGATGGAGAAGTTGGTGAACGAGGCGTTGGAGTTGATGCGCGAGGCGTTGCGGAATCCGGTGATCAAGGAGCAGGTGTTGCGGGAGTGGGCGAAGTTGTTGGAGAAATTGCAGAAGCTCGCGCAGCAAAGTTTGCCGCAGGTTGCCCAACAGTTACAGCAGGCGCAGCAAGCGCAAGGCGACGGGCGCGAGCAGGCGATGGACGAGGCGTTGCAGGCGCAGCAACAGGCGTTGCAGGAAATGAGGGAAGCCTTGCGCGAGATGAACCAGACGCAAGAGCAGATGGCGGCCGGTAACTTCGTGAGTCGGTTGCGGAAAGCCGCGCAGCAGGAGCGGCAGATTGCCGGTGATTTGACGCGGTTGGTGCCGGAGACGATCGGCTTGGCGGCGGACCAGCTCTCACCGGCGTTGAAAACGAAAGTCGGGATGTTGGAGGACCGGCAGGCGCGGAATCAGAAGACGGTCAAACATCTCCGCGACGATCTCGGCGGGTTCTTCAGCCGGACACGGGAGAAAACGTACGGCAGCGTGCACGAGGACATGGTTGCGAAACGGATCGTGGAGGAGTTGGAGAAACTGACGCGGCAGATTCAGGCCAACGTCGGCGGCCAAGCCATCGAACAGGCGACGCTGTGGGCCGGGCAGTTGGAGAAATGGGCGGAGCAATTGGCGCCGCCGTCGAGCGGTGGCGGTGGTGGAGGCGGCGGTGGCGGGGGCGGGCAGATGTCACCGGAGCTGGTGGAGTTGTTGATGAAATTGATGCGGGCGCGGCTGATTGAAGAAGGATTGCGAGATAACACGCGCTTTTTGGATGAGCGGCGCAGCGACTCACCGGAGTTCGCGAAGTCAGCCGCGCGGTTGGAGAAGACGCAGCGGGCGTTGGGAGAGGACATCGAGAAGTTGTTGCGGCCTGACTTTCCGCCGAAGCTGCTGGAGATGTTGGGTCAGGTGCGGGATGCGATGGCAGACGCGGCGGATTTGCTGGCGCAACCGGAAACCGGCGCGGACACCATTGCGGCGCAGACGGAGGTCATCGAGTTGTTGTCGGATGCCAGCCAGCAGGCCGGTGGTGGCGCGGCGGGCAGTGAAAGTCTGATGGCGTTGATTCAGCGGATGATGGGGATGGCGGCCGGTGGCGCAAGCGGCGGAAATCCCAGCGGAGGCGACACGGATAGGCCGAACACGGATGCGTCCGGGAATGCGGCCGGTCGGCAGCCCGGTGAGCGCGAAGTCGAGAAGGCATCGGGGCGCGATGTGAACCGGTATCCCGCGGAGTTTCGCGAGGCGCTCGAGGGTTATTTTAATCGGGTGGAGGAATTGGCGAAGTGAAGGGAATCTTTTTGTCGAGCATGGCCGGTGTGATGCTGGCAGGGGCCGCGGTGGCGCAGGATTTGTTTGGGCGCGCGGAGGAGTCGGTGCCGGACGAAGTCGAGGCGATGTATCTGAAGGGTTTGAAGTTTCTCGAACGCGACCTGACCGGCGGGGCAGCCGCACGCGACGGCTATGGCAACCAGCCCGGTGTGATCGGGTTGGCAGTGACGGCGATTCTGGCACACGGCGATGACCCGAACACCGGCCCCTACCGCGCGGCTGTGAAACGCGGCTTGGACCAGATTCTCACCGGAGCCAATCGCGCCAATGGTTACCTGGGGTCTTCGATGTACAATCATGGCTTCGCGACGCTCGCGCTCGCGGAAGCATACGGCGCGGTGGATGATCCACGGTTGGGTCCGGCGCTGCAAAAGGCGGTGGATTTGATTCTCACGTCGCAGGCCGGCAATCCGTTTGGCGCGTGGCGGTATTCACCGGAAAGCGGCGATGCGGACACCACGGTGTCGGGCGCGCAACTGGTGGCCTTGCTGGCCGCTCGCAACGCGGGCATCGCGGTGCCGGAGGAGGCGATTCAGAAAGCGTTGCGGTTCTTCATCAGTTGTTCCGCCGCGGAGGGCGGTTTTGGGTACACGAGCGCGAGCGGGCCGAATAATCCGCGGTCGGCCATCGGGGTTTTGGTGTTCGCGCTGGCGAAGCAGAAGGATGCGCGCGCGTATCAGGCAGCGGTGCGGTTTTTGTCACGCGACCCGTTTCGGGACGATGGCTATCCCTATTATTTTCACTACTACGCGGCGCAGGCGTTTTTTCAGGCTGACCCGGAAGCGTGGAAATCGTGGAACGCGCGGATGACCAAGGTGCTCGTGAGCACACAAAACCCCGACGGGAGTTGGGATGGGAATCATGGCCGGCTGTTTTCGACCTCGTCGGCTTTGTTGACGTTGGCCTTGAACTACCGGTTCCTGCCGATTTATGAAAGGTGACGACAGATGATGACGAAATGGATCACAGCGGTTGTGCTGTTGCCGGTGCTGGCGGCAGCGGAAATTCGAATCATTGTGCCCGATGTCGGCGGGCGCGGACCGGCAGCTGTGCCGCCGCCCAGCAATAGCAGCGCGGTCGCGCCCAAGGCACCGGAGAAGGACGCGCTGGTGTTTCGGAATGGCGATACGTTGCAGGGCAGCTTGCTCAGCATCGTGCCCGAGACGGAAGTGCGGTGGAACCATCCGGACGCGAAGCGTCCTCTGGAGTTTGCGCCCGGTAGCATTGTGCAGATCAAACTGGCGGGTAAGCCAGCCCCCCCCGCTCAACCGCAGGCGGTGGTGCGGCTGACCAATGGCGACGAGTTGCACGGCCAACTCGTCGCGCTCGACGCGGAAAAACTCACGTTGCAGACGGCATTTGCCGGGGAGTTGGCGATTCAGCGGCCGATGTTGCAGACGATTCTGCCCAAAGTCGGCGTGGCGTCGGCATTATACGTGGGGCCGACGGATTTGGCGGACTGGCAGCGACCGCAGGGGGATCAGTCGTGGAGTTTTCGGGACGGTGCGTTCTACACGGTGACCGGCCAAAGCGGGGTGATCGGCCGGGACATGAAGTTGAAGGACCGGAGTCGGATTGATTTTGATTTGGCGTGGCGGAGTCATCCCTACCTCCAGATTTCTGTTTATGGCGACAATCCCGAGAATTTCTACGCCAACGCCTACATGGTGCAGATCAGCGGCAACTCGGTGCAACTCCAGCGCGGTCGGGTGCGCGGTGGTTTCAACAACCTCGGCGGCAGCACGAGTCTGGACAATCTGACGTCGCGCGGAAAGGCCCGCTTCAGCATTCTCGTGGACAAACCGAAACGCACGATCGCGTTCCTGGTGGATGGGTCGCTCGTGAAACAGTGGACCGACCCCGGTGATTTCGCGGGTTTGGGCGGCTGTGTGATGTTCATGTCCCAAGGGCAGGGACCGATGCGAATCGGCAACCTCCTCGTGGCCGAATGGGATGGTGAGTTAGGCGACGGCACGGTGCTCGCGGCGAAGTCCGAAGATCTGATCCGCTTCAGCAACAACGACAAGGTGTCCGGTCAATTGAAGTCCATCAGCAAAGGCGTGATTACGTTTGCGACTGCGTTCGCCACACTCGAAGTCCCCATCGAACGCGCCGCCCAGATCGAATTCGCCAGCGAGAAGGCGGAACGCGCCCGCCGCCAGGCCGGTGATGTGCGGGCCACATTCCACGAAGGTGGCAGTGTGACGTTGGCGTTGGAGAAGCTCGACGAAACGAGTCTGGTGGGCAGCAGCGAAAACTTTGGCAAGCGCACCTTCAGCCGCGCCGCCTTCCGCGAGCTGCGACTCCACATTTACGACGAAACCGCTCAACTGCCGAAAACGGACGAGTGGGGCGAGAACTAGCGCTGGACGCGCGCGCTGCCGCCGCCCATTACTTTTTCCACCTCTTTGACCGTGACCATCGAGGTGTCCCCGGGCGTCGTCATGGCCAGTGCGCCGTGCGCCGCGCCGTAATCCACGGCTTGCTGCGGGTCACCGGTTTTGAGAAATCCATAGATCAACCCGCTCGCGAAACTGTCACCGCCACCCACCCGGTCGAGGATTTCCAAACCGGGATACCGGCGACTCTCGTAAAACGTACCGGCCTGCCAGCAGATCGCGCTCCAGTCGTTCTTCGTCGCGGTGATCACGCCGCGCAACGTCGTCGCCGCGACCTGGAGATTCTCGAACTCGCCGACCGCCTGCTCGATCATCCTCTTGAACGCGTCCGTCTCGATCTTCGTGATGTTGTGGTCCAGGCCTTCCACCTCGAACCCGAGGCACGCCGTGAAATCTTCTTCGTTGCCGATCATCACATCCACATGCCGGGCGATCTCCCGGTTCACTGCCCGGGCTTTCTGCTGACCACCGATGCTTTTCCAAAGCGACGGCCGGTAATTCAGGTCGTAGCTCACAATGGTCCCGTGCTGCGCCGCCGCCTTGACTGCCTCGACAGTTAACGCCGCCGTTGTCTCGCTCAACGCCGCGAAGATGCCGCCGGTATGAAACCACCGCACGCCGAGCGTGCCGAAGATGTGATCCCAATCGAAGTCACCGGGCTTGAGTTGGCTGGCCGCCGAGTTGCCGCGATCCGATACCCCGACCGCGCCGCGCACGCCAAAGCCCCGCTCGGTGAAATTCAGGCCATTGCGAACCGTCCGCCCGATGCCGTCGTCCGGTTTCCACAAAATGAAATCCGTTGCCACGCCGCCCTGCATGACAAAATCTTCGATGAGATGCCCCACTTCGTTGTCCACGAAAGCGGTGCAGACGGCGGTCTTCAGCCCGAAACATTTCCGCAGGCCGCGCGCGACGTTGTACTCGCCGCCGCCCTCCCACGCGGTGAACGACCGGGCGGTCCGGATGCGCCCCTCACCGGGGTCGAGCCGCAACATGATTTCGCCGAGCGAAAGTTGGTCGAAGATGCAGTTGTCGCGCAGTTTCATTGGAATTGTCCTCTCAAAGCCCAGAGTCCGAGAGCTGGGTTGCTGATGTAGTACGTGCCGTCGGAATTAAATCCATCTTTATATTTCTCAATGGGATAATCTGTGATGGTACCGGCTTTGTAGCCGACAGAGCGAATCTCGTCGGCGCTCAACCCGGGCCCCGCACAATACGTGATGCGGAACCGGCCTTCGCTCGAACCGTGAATCAAATGCGCGGCGGCACTCAGGTTGTTTGCCAATTCGGGATTGGCCCGCACCGTCGCCAACGTCGCCGGTGTGCCCCGGTAGCCGTAGCGTCGAATGAGCCGGTCAATTTCGGGGTCCTCGCCGAACTCTTTCAGGCCGGGGCCGAGGATGATCAACTCGCCATCGTCGGCCAAGGCCATGCGAGTGCGGTAAATTGCCTTGTTGCCGAGCCACGTGCTCTTGAATTCGTGCGGGTCGAGATAGACGACGACCTTCTTCAGCGGCGCATCGAGCAGGTCGAGATTCACTTGCTGGGAAAGTGTCGCACCGGCGGTGAACGTGGCGTCGTCGTCGCCGATGTACAATCCGCGCATCACCATCCCGGTCGCTGTCTTCTGCATCACGGTCAGCACATAGACGATGGGCAGGTCGCGGAGGAAAGTCTGGATGCCGTAGTTGAACAATTTGCGGACCGGCGTCTCGATGCGTCCCATCAGCCGTTCCATTCCGTAGGCCGCGCCGAGAAAGTGCGATTTATTGATGGAATCGGGGCCGCCCGCGCCGGTCATGATGTTTTTGGTGTAATTGGCAATGCCGACGACTTCGTGCGGCACGAGTTGGCCGACGGATATGATCAGATCGTATCCGGCAAAAAGCTGATGGCTCACTTCCACCCGCACATCGTAGTCCACTCGACCTTCCGACCACTCTTTCACCAACCCACCCGGTACAGTGCCGACGCAACGCACGTTGTTGCGCCAATCGTGAACCAAAAACCGGTCGAGCGAAATCGCGTCGCCAAACATCATCCGCAACTGCCCCGGTGTCATCGGCGAATGCGTGCCCAATGCCGGCATGATGTCCGCGTGCGGAAACATCTCATACAGCATCGCTGTCAACGGCCCCGCATCCGAGTTCAACCGGGTGTGGTCAGGTGGCAGAATCAAGACCTTGCGCGCCGTTTGATCGAGCACCCGCAACGCGGCCCGCTTGTCGGCGTCCGTGAGGTTGTCATCTTTGCTGCCGCGAGAAAACAGTGTCATCGCTGAACGCGGGCGTTGCCTTTCCAAATGCTCCAGATTTGATCTTCGTCGGCCGGTTGGGCGTAATCGGTGAGCATCGTCGTCGCCAACGCGCCGGTCGCCCAGCCGAATTGAATCCACTGCTCCGGCTCCCAGCCTTTCAGAATCGCGTACAGCAGTCCGCCCACAAACCCATCGCCGCCGCCGATCCGGTCGAGCACGGTGATTGGGCGCGGCTCGACGACGAACCAGTCGTCACCGGCCGCCATGATCGCGCCCCAGAGATGGTGGTTCGCATCCACGACTTCGCGCAACGTCGTCGCGTACGTCGAAGCGTTGGGATAAGCCTGCTTCACACGTTTGATCATCTCCTTGAAACTCTCGATCTCGGCCTGGAGTCCCTTGCCACCGGCTTCCGGTCCTTTCACACCGAGGCAAAGCTGGAAATCTTCTTCGTTACCGACAAGCACATCCGCCACGCTCGCGATCTCGGCGAAGATGGCGGATAGCTCCTTTTCGCGTCCCTTCCAGAATGTCGCCCGGTAGTTCAAATCGAACGCAATCTTCGTCCCGTGCTTTTTCGCTGCGCGCGCGAGTTCGAGACAGAACTTCCCGGTCTCGGGCGACAACGCACCGACCAGGCCGGACAGGTGAACGATTTGCACGCCCTCTTTGCCGAAAATCCGGTCGAGATCGAAATCCTTTACGTTGAGCGTTCGACCAACCTCACCGGCTCGGTCGTTCCAGACTCGTGGTCCGCGTGAACCGTAACCGCTATCAGCGATATTGAACTGATGCCGGTATCCCCACGGCCCGCCCTGCGGCACTTCCGGCCCCTCGAAATCCATCCCACGACTCCGCAGGTTCTCTTTGATGATCTGCGCGATGGGACTGCTCTTCACAAACGTCGTCAAAATCTTCACCGGCAAGCCCAGATACGACGACACGCTCGCGACATTCGACTCCGCGCTTGTCGCCTGCATGATGAAGGTCCCGCCCACATTCACCGGCTGCCCCGCGGGCGGCGTGATACGAATGCCCATGCTCGTCGGGACGACGAGCGCGTATTGGCAGTTCTGCTTGAGTTCGATTTTCATGTGCTGGCTCCTACGTTTCTCGCGGGCGTCCGTCGTTCAACATGTTCTCGATGAGCTCCCATTTATTCAGATACTTAGAAATATTCCAACCGCTATAAGATATGTGCGGAGGAAGATGCACTGTACGAACTTTGCTGTCCTGACGTTTCTGACCCTTCGCTCCCGGTGTCTTTAACCAAAGGTCGTGAGCTGCCGACACGTTGTGAGCCATCTCCGGTGAGGGAATTACGTAATACTCGAAGGAACGATTCGACTCCGGCGATGGAATGCCCGCCAATACCCAAAAGAATGTGGAGCCGAAGTTGCGTTGCGCTTTCAATCCGACGCTGCAGGTCTTGTTGCCGGGTTGGTACGTCTTGACTTGGATATGCACGAAGCGAGTTCCGGCTTTGTTGCTGCACAAAACATCAACATTCGGGGTGTTACCCAAAGTGACAACCGCCGAGTATCCTCTACGGCACAACTCACCAGCCACAAAAAACTGGCTCGCGTTACCTCGGAATGTCTTGTCGCGTTCCATTGCCCGCGCTTCTGATAGTTACACCGTGTACGCACGGGAAGTGGTGGTGCCGCCGCGGCCGGTCCAGTTGGTGTGGAAAAATTCGCCGCGCGGTTTGTCTACACGTTCGTAGGTGTGCGCGCCGAAGTAGTCGCGCTGCGCTTGCAGCAGGTTTGCCGGCAAGCGCTCGCTCCGGTAACCATCGAAATATGAGAGCGCGCTGCTCAGGCAGGGGACGGGGATGCCGAGTTTGGTCGCGGTGATGATGGTGCGCCGCCAGCCTGCTTGCCGACTGCTGACGGCGCGCTTGAAGAACTTGTCGAGTAACAAATTGTGCAGGTCGGGTTTGCGCTTGAACGCTTTCTTGATGTCGCCGAGGAACGCCGACCGGATGATGCAGCCGCCCCGCCACACCAGCGCGATGCCGCCGTAATTCAGATTCCAACCGTGCGTCTTCGCCGCCGCGCGCATCAACTGATACCCTTGCGCGTAGCTCACGAGTTTCGCGGCGTACAACGCAGCCCGCAAATCTTTGAGCGCCTTGGCCCGGTCGCCCTTGAATACGCTGACTTTGCCTTTGATCTCTTGCGCGGCGGCGACGCGTTCTTCTTTCATCGCCGACAGACACCGGGCAAACACCGCCTCGCCGATCAACGTCAGCGGCATCCCATCATCGAGCGCCGCCACGACTGTCCACTTACCGGTGCCTTTCTGCCCGGCCGCGTCGAGAATCACGTCCACGACTTGTTCTTCATGGCCCAGAATGTCGCGCGTGATCTCGATGAGGTAACTGTCGAGCTCTTCCTTGTTCCATTCGTCGAACACCGCGTGCATCTCGGCATTCGTCATCCCGAGGCCGCGTTTCATCAAGTCGTACGCTTCACAGATCAACTGCATGTCGCCGTACTCGATGCCGTTGTGAACCATCTTCACGAAATGTCCGGCCCCGTTCTCGCCGATCCAGTCGCAACACGGGTCGCCCTCCGGCGTCTTCGCGCAAATCGCCTGGAAGATCGGTTGGATGTGCTTCCACGCCGCCGCGCTGCCGCCCGGCATCATCGAGGGGCCTTTGAGCGCTCCTTCCTCGCCGCCGGAGACGCCGGAGCCGACGAACAGCAGTCCTTTGCTCTCGACGTATTGCGTGCGGCGGATCGAATCGGTGAACAGGCTGTTGCCGCCATCAATCAGAATATCGCCGGGCGCGCAGAGCGGGATGAGTTGCTCGATCAGTTCGTCCACGGCCTTGCCAGCCTTGACGAGCATGATGACCTTACGCGGTGTTTTTAGCGATTGGACGAACTCCGGTAGTGAACGTGTGCCGGTCACTGGCTTGCCGGCGGCGCGTCCGCTCACAAACTCATCCACTTTGCTGGTGGTGCGGTTGAAGACGGAGATGGGAAAGCCGTGGTTGGCAATGTTGAGGGCAAGATTCTCGCCCATGACGGCGAGACCAATGAGGCCGATGTCGGATTGCATGATGATCTCCAATTATGGTTGCGGTGTAAGGAGTGGATTTTCCCAGCGCAATCCAGGAAAACGAGCAAAATCCCCGTCGGCCGAACAAAGCGTCAGCCCGTGCTCAATGGCCAGCGCGGCCAAATCGGCGTCGGGGATTAAGTTGGGGCGACCGGCGGTATGAGGTAGAAGTTGCGCTAGGATGTCGGGATGGCGGTCTGTTGGCACAGGAATCCAAACGGTTGCCGGTTGGAGCCAAGCAGTGACCTGTTTCCAAGCGTCGTGAATGGATTCGGGTTGTTTTAGAATGCGCGGGTTGGTCACGATTCGCATAAAGCCCACCAAGCTGTTCCATGGCAAGCCGACTCGGGGTCCGTCGGAGATCAGGCGATCTAACCAGTCGCGGGCGATGGAGTGCTGTGGGAAGTCAGAGGCACGGGCATAGACCAGTAGATTGGTATCTACTAAAATCACTTGTAGGTCTCACCCTCGGCGACCGCCAGAATCTCCGCCACATCGTCCACGTTCGCGAATAGGCAGCCTCCATGATTCACGACCGTGGTGTGAAACGGTTGTTTAGGCACAGACGGCGCCGTCAGGGCCGGTAATCCATGCCGGAGTGCAGCGTTAACAATGGTTTTGAGGTTGGTTCTGCGCGCCTTCTGAACCTTGAGAAGTGCAGCAGCCACATCATCGTCGAGTGTCAGCGTGGTTCTCATGTCATCAACACATAAGCACTGTGATGTCGTGATGTCAATTTCGATTCCCGATGGACCGGCCGACTAAATGGTTTGCGAAAGATAACCGCCGTCCACGCGGATATCGGTGCCGGTCACAAATCCGCTGGCCTTGCTGCTCGCGAGAAAAATCGCCGCGCCGACCAACTCGCTGGCGTCACCAAACCGGTTCATTGGCGTGTGACCCAGAATCGCCTGCGCACGCGGGGTGGGGGAACCGTCGGGGTTGAACAGCAGCCGCCGGTTTTGCTCGGCGGGGAAAAAGCCGGGGGTGATCGTGTTGACACGAACGCCTCGACCGGCCCATTCGCGAGCGAGAAATTGTGACAGATTCAGCACCGCGGCCTTCGCGGCGGAGTAGGCGACGACGCGCGAGAGCGGCAGGTGCGCGGAGACACTGGCGATGTTGATGATCGAGCCGCGCGTCATCGCCGCGCCAAAAATCTGACAAGGCAGCAGCACGCCGCCAACGAGATTGAGGTCGAAGACGCCGGCCCAGTTCTCGCGGGGAATTTTCTCGAACGGCATCTCGGCGGTGACGGTGGCTTTGGGATCGTTCCCGCCGGCCGCATTAACGAGGATCGTCGGCACGGCGGTCTGCTCCAACGCCCGCCGCAGACTCCCGGCATCGGTGGCGTTGGCAGCCACGAACGGGAGCCGGTCGCTGCGTTTCGTGCGGCCGATGGCGGTGACGGTGGCGCCCGCCTCAGCGAGGCCGTGTGCGATCGCGCCGCCCAGAACCCCGGTGCCTCCGATAACCACCGCCGTTTCCCCGGTCAGGTCAAAAAGATCCATGGGCAATGTTTATCGGAACGCGGGAACGGTGGCAAGTCGGGCGCGGTTGATTTCACCCACCGTGGCGGATAGAGTGCGCGGATGCGCTGCTTCTTAATTGTCATGTTGGTCGCAGTGGGGACGAGTTCGGCGGTGGCGTTTGACCCGATTGTGGCGGTCAGTCCCGAGAGTCTGCTCGCCGAGGGCCGCGTCTTGGAAGAACGCGGCCAGTGGGCCGGGGCGCTGGAGAAATACCGGGCCGCGGCCCAGATGCGGCCGGAGTTGGTGGAGCCTCATCTGCGCCAGATCATGGCGCAGCGGCGGTTGCTGGCGCAGGCACAACGGGAATCCGAACAGGCGGCGTTGGTGACCGCGATCCGGGAGCGGTTCGCAGCGGCTGCGAAATGCGGCGATGCGGATTGGCGAGTGTACTCGCACTGGGCGTCTTTTCTCAGCGAGGTGGCGGTGCCCCGCGCCACCGGCGCAAACGAGCGGCGGTTGGTCTTCGAGGAAGCGCTGGGGTTGACGGACACGGCCGTCATGCAGGCTCCGGCGGGTTCGGATTTGGCGCGAGCCCAGGTCCAGCGAGCGACGTTATTGACGGTGTTTGCGCCCGAGGTGGCGGATGAGGGGCGGCAACTCGCGTTGTACGAAGAAGCCTGCGAATTGTTCGACGCTGCCACGCAGACCGATCCGGTGGGTTCGGGGCAACAAGTGTCGGACAGCCGGGCCGTCGCGATGCTGCATCATGGCCGGTTGAGCGGTGATCGCGACCGAAAAAACGCGGCGCTGGCCCTGTTCCGCGAATCGGTGGCGAAAGCGCCCGCCGATGTGGTGCGGCGATACAATCTGGCGTGCGCGTACGCGGCGTTGGGAGAAGGCGATGGGGCTTACCAGGAGTTGGCGCGGTGCTTGCGGGAGGACAAGGGCGCGCTTGTTTTCGGCGCGGTCACCAAGGATGCGGAGTGGGCGCGGTTGCGAACCGAGGAGCGATTTCAGAAGTTGTTGGCCAAACATGATCCGGCCGTGGATGCGGCTTATCAACGGGGCTGGGAGTTCCAAGCCGCCGCCGACCGGGTGGCCGGTCCGCAGCTGGTCGCGGAGAATCTGCAACAGGCGATCCAATCCTACCGGACCGTCACAGCGGCGCGAGCGGATCATTTCCGGGCGTGGTGGAACTTGGCGACATGCTATCAACGGCTCGGCGGATTACCGGTCGCGCCGGCGGAGCGGGTGCAACTCGTCCATTCGGGGCTGGAGGCATACCAGCAGGCATCGCGCTTGCCGGAAGTGGACTGGGCGTTCCTGCTGGCGTGGGGAAAGTTTGTCGCGCGGGATGTGGTCGGGCTGGCGGCCAGCACGGGAGAGCAGGACAAGTGTTTGCTGGAGGCGCGGCGCATTTTCGAAGAGGCGTTGCAGCGCGCGAAGTTCACCGGCGACCGCGCGCGGGTGCAACTTGACCTCGCGGCCACGGAAATACGGCTGGGGCGGTTGGCGACTACGGACCGGGAGCAATTGAAGTGGTTCGACAAGGCGGTCGAGCGACTGCAGCAAGTGGTGAAGAGCGATGATATGGCGTCGGCGGCGACGCCGTATGGATTGTGGGGGTTGGCGCAACTGGAGCAGGGGCGCATTCAGCGAAATCGGTTGTTACTGCGTCAAGCCGTGGAGCGGTTGCAGACGGCGGCGGAGCGCGCGCCGACCGATCCTGAGATCCGGTACAACCTGGCCTGCACGTACGCCTTGCTGATGCAGACGGACCAGGCGTTCCAGCAGTTGCGGATTTGTTTGGAGAATGATCCGGGCCGCCAGTTCGCGAAGATCGCGTTGACCGACCGGGATTTTGACAACATCCGCAATCTCCCAGCGTTCGCGGAGGTTGTGAAAGTGCGACCAACGGGCGGCGGCCTTGTGCCGGCACCCGCGCGAATCTCGGGTTACTGACCGGCTATTTGTAACCGGGCAAGAAGCGTTTTTCGGCGGCGAACAACTCCAGCGTCATCCGCTTGATTTCCGCCGGCGAACAAATCGCCGCCGTCAACGGATCGAGCATCAAGGCGTGAATCGCGGCTTCTTTGCTGCGGCTGATGGCGGCGGTGGCGCCGAGTTCGTGAAAGTACATGTGGCTCGCGCACAGTCCGGCCATCTGCGGCGGCAACGGGCCATAGACGGTCGGGTTCACGCCGTTGCGGTCAATCATGCAGGCGACCTCGACGCAGCCGT
>CAZJCX010000035.1:0-6673 GCA_964544425.1 uncultured Verrucomicrobiota bacterium | reverse complement strand
GCGGGCCGCCGGCGCGGTGCTGGTTGGCGACGTTGCCGTGGATTCGGAACGGCACATCCTTTTCCCGCGCTTCGATGATCCAGCTTGCATACTCCCAACTGCGCGGGCGATCGAGTTTCTCTTTGCCGGCGACCATCCGCAGCCGGTGGCGGTCGGCCATTTTGCGCCAGCCCGGCCAGTTGCTGGCGTAGAAGCGCGACCCGCCATCGTAGCCCGCCCGGCAATACTGGTTGAGGATGCGCTGGTTTTTCCGGTAGTACGGCAGGTATTCGCTGAGATGGCCGCTGCTCTCGGTGATGAATGCGCCGAAATGCAGCATCATGTCCTTGCGCACGAGATCGCGGTGCCATTCGGGGGCCTCGTAACCGTGGCTGCCGGCGCGTTTTTGTTTGATGCGACCTTCCTTCATGGCGCGGGCAATGTCGGCGGCGGCTTTGCGTTTCAACAGCGGATACAGATCGCGCCCCTTGTGGCGGAACGTCGTAATCCACGCGAGATGATTGATGCCGGCGCATTCCCATTCACATTCGCGGTACGGCACGCCGGCGCGGTGGGCCAGCAGATGGGTGGTGCCTTGCACGGAATGACAGAGACCGACCACGGGCAACGACGTGGTGCGCTGGGCGGCGAGACACAGCATGCTCATGGGGTTGGTGTAGTTCAGCACGAGCGCGTCGGGGCAAAGTTTCTCCGCGTCGCGCAACACCTCGAGCCAGACCGGGATCGTCCGCAATGCCTTGAACAAACCGCCCGGCCCGATGGTGTCGCCGATGCATTGATCCACGCCGTACTTCAGCGGGATGTCGTTGTCGTACCGGACACACTCCACGCCGCTGACTTCGATGCAGTTGGTGATGTAGTGGCTGCCTTTCATCACCTCGCGCCGGTTGGTCGAACCGATTACTTGCCAGCCGTTGCTCTTGCCGCGCTGGGCCACCAGTTGGGTAATCACCGTCTGCATGGTCTTCAGCCGCTGCCGGTCAATGTCCACCAGCGCGATCACACCGCGGTCGGCACCGGGAATGCGCAACACATCGTTGAGCAGCGTGGGCGTGAACGCGCTCCCCGCGCCCAGCAACGTGATCTTGATGGGACGCAGCACCTCGCCCTGCAACCCGCGTTGTTCATCCGCCGCTTGCATGTGTGCCGCATGACCTTTGAGTTTTGCCACGATTGTCACCTCGAAAATGCGGGTGGATCCTACGCAATCGCGTTCCCGCTGCAAGACGAAAACAGGTTGCGTTAGATGCGCACTTTCGCTAACCGTACCGCCATGACATCCGTCCAAGACTTCTTCAACGAAAACGGCTATTACGTCGCGCGTGGTGTTTTCAACAGCACCGAGCTCGCCAAACTCGATCGCGACTTTGATCGCATCGTTGCTCAGTTACAAGGCGGTGGCGAGAACATCAATGCTCGCTGGGGCGGGACGGAAATGGAAAAGCTCGGCGCACAACAGACAGTTGTCGTCCATACCCACAACGTCCAACAATACTCCGCCGTCTGGATGCGCGCGCTGCTGCATTCCGGTTTCCTCGACGTGGCCGAACAAATTCTCGGGCCGGACATCGTGCTGCATCACACGAAGTTATTTCTCAAGCCACCGGAGAAGGGCGCGCCGTTTCCCATGCATCAGGACTGGACGTATTTCCCGACAAAGAACGACTCAATGATTGCCGGGATCATCCACGTCAGCGATGCGACGGATGAAATGGGCTGCTTCCGCGTCTATCCCGGTAGTCACAGTCTGGGTCGCATCGAACGCTCCTCCGGCCAGATTCCCAACGCGATCCTGGAAAAATACCCGCTCGAAGGCGCCACGCCGCTCGAGGCCAAAGCCGGTGATGTGGTCTTTTTCCACTATTTCCTCCTCCACGGCTCCAAACCGAATCGCTCCAAACACGTCCGCAAAACCGTGCTTGTCCAGTTGCATGAAGGCCACGACACAGTCGAAGACCGTGGCGCGGCGCATCCCTACGAACGCTTGACGTTGCGCGGCTGGAACTACAGCGCCACCCGCACCCAAGCCAACCAAGGCAAGTAACAACAGGAGCGCCTCTGTGGAGAGATGGAGCGGGCGAAGGGAATCGAACCCTCCTCACCAGCTTGGAAGGCTGGCGCATTACCACTATGCTACGCCCGCACAACGCGCGCGCGCAAGCTACACCACCGCCCGGCGCACCGTCAAGACGGAAGGACGGACTGGCCACGCTCAGAAATCAAATTGGTCAATGTTGTCCTTGGTGAAACCCAGATACGCGCCGAGCATGATGTTGTCGCCGTCGATTTTTCTCTGACCCAATTTGCCTGCGGCCAAACCGGTAGCGCCGGCTTCGAGTTGCCGATGGCGAAGCGCGCCGAGGACGCCGAATGCTACAAACTCCTCGCCTCGTACCCAGACGCCAGCTTGCGGGATGCAGTCGGATATTACATCGCCCGCAAAGCGCAATTTGCCGCGACCCCGGCCGTCGCTGCTGGCGTCGAACAGATCGTCAGCGAATTGACCGGCAAACGTGGTGAGCGCACCGTGGACAATCTCCGCCAGTATTGGCGCAGGTTTACTGCCGACTTTGGCAATCGTGGCTTCGCCGAAGTCGAACCCGACGAAATCACCGGCTGGCTGGACCGCACCGCTTCACACCCGACCACCCGCCACAACTACCGCCGCGCCATCGTGCGTTTGTTCAACGTGACCACAGACAAGAAGTGGCGCGTCGAGACTCCCGCCCCAGCGGTCTGTGTACTCAGCTTGCGCGCTCTAGCACGACTACAGAGCGCGGCGCGACCTCGCAGGCCGGGCCGCTGACCGGCTGCGCCACCAAGTCCTGCCGGCTGGTGTTCACGACTGTCGTCCAATCGCCGGGCCTTTGAATCTGAAATCGCACCGGCTCCCAGAAGGCGTTGATCATGACGTACAAGGTGTCCAAGGAATATGCCAAGCAGCGCGAATCAAAATCCACCGAGCCCGTCGCGCCGTACCAACTCACCGTCTCGCGCCAGTACCGGCCGCTCGCAATCGCCGGGTGCGCTTTGCGAAACGCGATCATGTGCTGAAAGAACTCAAAGATGTCCCGGTTCTTCTCCAGCTTCGACCAATCGAGCCACGTCGTTTCGTTGTCCTGGTTGTACGGGTTGTTGTTGCCGCGTTGCGTGTTCAGAAACTCGTCGCCCGCGCAGAACATCGGCGTGCCGTTGGAGAGCATCAGCAGACAGAAAAAGTTCTTCACCTGTTGCCGGCGCAACGCGAGCACCTCGGCCGGCGCGCCCTCGTCGCCTTCCCAACCGCAATTCCAACTTCGGTTGTCGTCCGATCCGTCTGGGTTGCGCTTCTGGTTGTACGCAACGAGATCGTAGAGACAGAAGCCATCGTGCGCGGTGATGAAATTGACGCTTTGATACGGCCGGTACACATCGCCGGGGCCGTCGGGAAACAAATCATCGCTCCCATACAACCGCTGCATCAACGCGCTGACCTTGCCGGCATCGCCACGGACAAACGCGCGCACATCATCCCGGTATCGGCCGTTCCACTGCGCCCACAACCGGCCCGGATAGCTTCGGCCCAACAAATTCACCCCGATGTCCCACGCTTCGGCGACCACTCGGACATTTTCGACCATCGCCAGCGCGGTAATCTCACTGATCACGGCCGCTTCATCGGTCTGCGCTTGCCCGTGAATGTCGCGCGCCATGGCCGACGCCAGATCGAACCGAAACCCGTCCACGCCGAGGTTCACCCAATGCCGCAGGCTTTGCAGGATCAGCGCCCGCGTGCCGTCGTGCGCGCAGCGCAGCATGTTGCCGCAGCCGGTATCGTTCCAGTATCCGCCGTCCGGTCCGAGCAGGTAGTAACTGCTGTTATCAATCCCGCGCCACGAATACGTCGGGCCGCGCTGATCGCCTTCGCACGTGTGGTTGTACACCACGTCGAGCCAGACCTCGATTCCTGCCGCATGAAACGCCCGCATCATCTCGCGAAACTCCGCGACCGAACCATACTCCTGATGCGGCGCGAAAAAGTTCAGCGTCATGTAGCCCCAGTAATTTCCCTCCTGCGGATCGAACTGATGCACCGGCAACAGCTCCACCACCGTCACCCCCAGTTCCTTCAGGTAGGGAATCTTTTCGATCAACCCCAGAAACGTCCCGCGATTCTCTTTCGACACACCGGAGTTTTCCCGGGCCGTGAACCCTTTGACGTGCAACTCGTAAATCACAATCTCGTGCCAGGGATGCCGGGGCCGCGCGAAGTTGTAGGTGACCGGCTTCTTCAGCGGCAACACGCCGAGAGGCGCGCGCCCGTCGTTTGCACCCGGCTTCATTGCGGCGGCCCGCGAAAAGTCCGGCGGAAAAAACACCTGCTCGGCAAACGGATCGAGCAACACCTTCTGCGCGTCGAACCGATGCCGCGCCCCGGTCGGACCTTCGACCCGGTAAGCGTAGTACCGCGCGCCCGGCAAGTTCGGCACGAAGCAGTGCCAAATCCGTCCCGTTTTATTGTGCAACGAATTGAGCGCGAAGGTCGCCAGCGGTGTGACGAAATCCATCGCGTCGTACAACAGCAACGTCACGCCGGTCGCGTGCCGGGAGTACAAGGCGAAATTCCACCCCTCTGCCGTCCAAGTCACTCCGGGCGGGGTCGGACTACCTTCTTGTGGTGCCGGTTGCATGCTACGCGGGTTCGGCGTCCGTGATGACGTGCGCGACCAATACATTCGGGGCTGGATCAATCTCGATGCCGGCAATCCGACGCGCGGGCACGACGATGAGCTTTCTTTCGAGAACCACGCCGAGATAACTCGCGGCCAATCCGTTTTCGATGGTCACACCGGCATTGCGCATCTCATCAACCGTGCGCCGCAGTCGGAAGCGCAGCGGGTCGTCGTCCACCCGATGAACCGTAATCGTGTATTCGAGTTGGGGGCTGGGCATGGACTGTTTCCTCTTGGGTTAAATTGGGCACGGTTTCGCGTCCCAGATCTCCTTGGCGTACTCGGCGATGGTGCGGTCGCTGGAGAATTGTCCGGACGCGGCGATGTTTAGGATCGCTTTGCGCGTCCACGCCTGTTGGTCGGTGTACAACTCGCCCAAGCGTTGATGCGCTTGAGCGTAGCTGGTGAGGTCGGCCAAGTGCCGGTAATGGTCGCCGTGGCGCAACAGCGCGTCCAGGATTGGCGTGAAGATACCGGGTTCATGCCGGCTGAAGTGCTCGCTGGCGATGAGATCGAGCGCCGCGCGGATTTCCGGTTCATTGTCGTAATGCCAACGCGGGTTGTACCAACCGGCGCTGCCGGCCACCTGTTCGGCGGTCAGGCCAAACAGGAAGAAGTTATCTTCGCCGGCGGCTTCGGCCATTTCGATGGTCGCGCCGTCGCGCGTGCCGATCGTCAGCGCGCCGTTCATCATGAATTTCATGTTGCTCGTGCCGCTGGCCTCGTAGCCGGCGGTCGAGATTTGCTCGGACACATCGCTGGCCGGAATCAGATACTCGGCGACCGAGACGCGGTAGTCCGGCACGAACACAACCTTGAGACGGCCTTTAACGACCGGATCGGCGTCGAGTGCGCCGGCGAGGTTGTTGATGAACTTGATGACGAGCTTGGCGAAGTGGTACGCGGGCGTGGCCTTTCCGCCGAAGAAGAATGTGCGCGGCGGAACGGCGAGCTTCGGACTCTCGCGCAGTCGATGGTAAAGCACGACGATGTGTAGCGCGTTGAGCAGTTGCCGTTTGTATTCGTGGATGCGCTTGATTTGCGTGTCGAAAATCGTGTCGGGATCAATCCCCGGCATTTTCAGCCACTCGATAAACCGCGACTTTGCATCGCGTTTCGCTTGGCGGACAGCGGTGCGGAACGATTTGTCGTCGGCGAGCGGTTTCAGTTTTTCCAACTGCGCCAAGTCGGTGATCCAGCCGTCGCCGATGCTTTCGGTGATGACCGACGCGAGCGACGGGTTCGCCAGCAACAACCAGCGGCGCGGCGTGACGCCGTTGGTCTTGTTGTTGAAACGCTCCGGGAACATCGCCGCGAAATCCGGCACGACTCGCTGCTTCAGCAATTCCGAGTGCAAGGCTGCAACGCCGTTGGTGCTGTGCGAACCGACGATGGCCAGATGCGCCATGCGCACTTGCCGGTTTGCGCCTTCTTCGATGAGGCTGACGCGCTCGACGCGGCCGGTATCGCTGGGAAACCGGACACGGACATCGTCGAGAAAGCGGCGGTTGATTTCGTAATGGCGCGGCAGTAAATTCTGAAACCACTCGACCGGCCATTTCTCCAGCGCTTCCGGCAACAGCGTGTGATTCGTGTACGCCAGTGTGCGCTGCGTGAGATTCCACGCGTCATCCCAACTCAGCTTCGCTTCGTCCAACAGCAATCGCATCAACTCCGGCACGGCCATCGTCGGATGTGTGTCGTTGAGTTGGATGGCGACCTTTTCGGGCAGCGCCGACCAATCGTTACCGGCGGCGCGAAAACGACGGACGAGATCGGCGAGCGAGCAGGCGACGAGAAAATATTCCTGAAGAAATCGCAGACCTTTCCCTTCCGTCGTTGAGTCGTCCGGGTAGAGCACGCGCGTGACGGTCTCGGCGGTAAGGGTTTCGGCCAGTGCGCCAACGAAATCGCCGGTGCTGAATTGCGCGAAGTCGAAATAATCCGGCGTGCTCGCGGCC
>CAZJCX010000034.1:19181-20760 GCA_964544425.1 uncultured Verrucomicrobiota bacterium | reverse complement strand
AGAAGCCTGCCCGGTCAATCTCGCCCCGACTTCGACCACCACCGTCACCCTCGCGCTCGGCGACGCGCTGGCGATGTGCGTGCTCGAAGCGCGCGGCTTTCAGAAATCCGATTATGCCAAGCTCCACCCCGCCGGGGCGATTGGCCGCACCATGCTGCTGCAAATCAAAGACATCATGCGCACCGGCCCGCGCAACGCCGTCATCAGCGAGACCCGCACCGTCAAGGATGCGCTGCTGGCGATGACGAAAGCCAAGTCCGGCACGATCAGCGTCGTGGACAAGCGCGGTAAGCTGGCGGGCATTTTTACCGACGGCGATTTTCGCCGCGCCATCGCTCGCGACCCCGGCTTGCTCTCGCACCGGCTGACCCGCGTGATGACGCGCAACCCGATCACGATTCGTCAGACGGCGCTGGCGGTGGATGCGCTGCGGATTTTTCAGGAAAGACAGATTGACGATTTGGTGGCAATCGACGATAAGAAGCGCCCCGTGGGAATCGTGGATTCTCAGGATTTGCCCAAGTTTAAGATCATGTAAGGAAGGATTTACCATGCCGTCAGCCAACGATCTCCGCAAAGGAATGGCCATCAAGTACAACAACGACGTCTGCATCGTGCTCGACATGCAACATCGCACGCCCGGCAACCTGCGCGCCTTCGTCCAAGCCACCCTCCGCAGCCTCAAGACCGGCAAAAGTTCCAACGTCCGCTTCAGCAGCACCGAGACCATCGTGCCGGTCAACATGAGCACCCGCACCCTCGAATTCAGCTACAAAGACCAGAGCGGTTTCAATTTCATGGATCCCGACACCTACGAGACCACCACGCTCAATGAAGAATTCGTGGGCGAAGCCGCCAAGTACCTCACCGAAAATCTCCGCGTCACCCTGATGGAAGTCGAGGGCAAAGCCGCCGAGATCGAATTGCCGCCGAAGGTAAAACTCAAAGTCGTCTAAGCCCCCCCCGGCATCCGCGGCGACACCGCCACCAACGTCACCAAGCCCGCCAAAGTCGAAACCGGCGTCGAAGTCGGCGTCCCCATCTTCATCAACCCCGGCGACACCATCGAAGTGGACACCCGCACCGGCAAGTACCTGAACCGGGCATAGCGTGCTTGGTCGGGCGCGCCGTCCCTATCCCCGACTCCACCCCCGCGACCGGCTGACGGCGTCCTTCCACCTCGCGTAGCGTTCCTGGCGCTCGGCTGTGGAAAACTTCGGCTCAAAGACGCGCTCCACTTGCCGGTGCGCGAGGAATTCCTGCGGACTCGACCAGACACCGGCGTGTAACCCGGCCAAGCCTGCTGCTCCCAGCGCGGTCGTCTCAATGACCACCGGCCGTTCCACCGGCACGCCGAGAATATCGGCTTGGAACTGCATGAGGAAATTGTTCGCGCTCGCGCCGCCATCCACTTGCAGCTTCTTCAGATCGCCGGACATCAATTCCGCCACGTCCCGCGTTTGATACGCCAGCGACTCCAACGCCGCGCGGGCCAGATGCGCTTTCGTGGTGCTGCGAGTCAGTCCCACAATCGTCCCGCGCGCCTGCGGATCCCAATACGGCGCGCCGAGGCCGGTCA
>CAZJCX010000034.1:7438-19091 GCA_964544425.1 uncultured Verrucomicrobiota bacterium | reverse complement strand
GCACGCGGAGCTTGTTGGTGCCCGCGCCGCCGACAAAGACGCTGCCCTCCAGCGCATACTCGACCCGGTCGCCAATCTGCCACGCAATCGTCGTGAGCAGTTGCCGGGACGCCGACGGCGTCGTGCCGGTATTCATCATCAGGAACAGGCCCGTGCCATATGTGTTCTTGATGATTCCCGGCTCGTAACAACCCTGCGCAAACATCGCCGCCTGTTGATCGCCGACGACGCCGCAAATGTTATCGCCAAATGAGCCGGAACTGGGCCGCACCTCCGGCAACTGCTCGCGGGCAACGCCGAACAATTTCAGCAACGTCTCGTCCCACCGGCGCTCGTGGATGTTGTAGAGCATGGTGCGCGACGCGTTGCTCGGATCGGTGGCGAATACTTTGCCGCCGGTCAGCTTCCAGAGAATCCACGAATCCATCGTCCCAAACAACCCGCGCCGCGTGGCCGGCACGTTTTGCAGGAGCCACTCGATCTTCGTCGCCGAGAAATACGGATCACAAACCAGCCCGGTTCGCCGCCGGATTTCGTCGGCCGGTAACGCGGCACACCGGGCGGCGGTGCGCCGGTCCTGCCAGACAATGGCGCGGTGCAACGGCTCACCGCTCTTCGGATCCCACGCCACAATCGTCTCCCGCTGATTCGCGACGCCGATCACCTCACAGACCGGCGCTTCGGCCAGAAGCGCGCGCACACTTCCCCAGATTTCCCGAGGATCATGTTCGACCCAGCCGGGTTGCGGGAAGTGTTGAGTGAACTCCCGGTACGCGCTCGTCACGATCCGCGTTTCGCGGTCGAAAACAATCGCGCGATTGCCGGTGGTGCCCAGATCAAGCGCGAGGATGAGCTTTCTCATACACCTTCTTCAAACGTTCGGCGGTGACGTGCGTATAAATCTGCGTCGTGGACAGACTGGCGTGGCCGAGCAATTCCTGCACGCTGCGCAAATCCGCCCCGGCATCCAGCAGGTGCGTCGCAAAGCTGTGCCGGAGTTTATGCGGGGTCAGTGACGGATCCAAGCCGGTCGCGATCAGGTACTTCTTCAACAAGCGTTGCACGCTGCGGGCGGTCAGCCGGTCGCCTTTCAAGTTTCGGAAGAGCGGACGGCTCGGAGAACCGTCCCTACCGCGCAGGTCTTGGTACGTCTGGACTGCCTCAACTGCGGGTGCTCCGAGCGCGGCGAGGCGTTCCTTCTTTCCCTTCCCGCGCACGCGGATGATCTCGCTCAACAAATCCACATCTTCGTCGTTCAAGCCGACGAGTTCATGGATGCGCAGCCCGGCGCTGTAGAGCACTTCCAACATCGCGGCGTCGCGCCGCTTGGCCAGTGCTTGCAACGGGGCTTGGAGCAACGCCTCCACTTGCGGGATGGTCAGGAATTTCGGCAGCTTCTTCCCGAGCTTCGGCAGCGTCAGCCCGACGACCGGGTTTTGCTTCACATGGCCCATTCGCACCAGCCACCGGTAAAAACTGCGCAGTGCGGACATCTTCAGATGAATGGTCGTCCGTTCCAGCTTGCGCTCGGTGAGGTAGACGAGAAATCCCCGGACATGCAACGGTTCCAGCCGTGGCCAGTCACATTCCTTACCGGTCTTCCCGCGGAACCACGTGGCAAACTCGCCGAGGTCGGCCCCGTAGTTGCGGATCGTCAGGGTGGAGGCGTTGCGTTCGGTCCGCAGATATTCGAGAAAAGCGTCCGCCAGTGCGTCCGCGTGTGGCACAACCGTTCCGGTTGTGTTTCGCTCTGCATCACCGGGCACAAGCGGGACGCTCGTGTTACTCACTCGGCGATTTTTTTGATGTGCTTGCACTTCGGATACGCGGAACAGCCGAGGAACTCGCCAAACTTGCCCTGTCGCTTCACCATCGGCGCCCCGCATTCTTCACACTTCTCATCAGTCATCACCGGTGCGGGTTTCGCCGCAGCCGCCGGTGCATCGGCCGGCTGGTTGCCGGGGAGCGGCTTGGCATTCTTGCATTTCGGATAACCGGAACAGCCCAGGAATTGGCCGCGCGCACTGGAGCGGAGAGCCATCGGCTTGCCACATTTGTCGCACTTGTGCTCCGTCAACACCGGCGCGGCCTTCGGTTCGCGTTTCGGCGTGACGGCCTTGAGTTGCTCCGCGATCTCAGGCGGGAACTTGCCGGATGACTTGCATTTTGGATAGCCGGTACACGCAAGGAAGGCCCGGCCAAAAGACTGCTTCAACGTCATCGGCTTGCCGCACTTCTCGCACTTGGACTCCGCGATGAATTTGGCGACGGACTCCGGTAGTTTGATTTCCGGTTTCGGCTTCGGGATGATTTTCCCATCCGGGCCGCGCTCAAACGGCATGGCGTTACGGCATTCCGGATACGCGCTGCACGCGAGAAACTCACCACGGAAGCCGCGTTTGACCACCATCGGGCTGCTGCATTTGGAGCACGCCACACCGGTTCCGGCATCCAGTTTGATCTCACCCTGCTCGTCGCGCGTGAAATTCATCGTGCTCTTGCAATCGGGATAGCCGCTGCAGGCGAGGAACTCGCCGTTGCGCCCCTTCTTGATCGCCATCGGCTGCCCGCATTTCTTGCAGACGATGCCAGTATCCACGGCGCGGAGCGGGACGATCTTGTTGTCCGCGTCGCGCTCAAAATTCATCGCGGTCTTGCACTTGGGATACTTCGAGCAGGCGAGGAACTCGCCCTGCTTGCCCATCCGCAATACCATTTCGGACTCGCATTTCTCGCACGTCACCCCGGTTTTTTCGGCCTCGACGATCTGGATATCGCCATTTTCTTTCGAGAAGTCGCTGGAAAACTTGCACTTCGGATACCGGGAACAGGTTAGGTACTCGCCGCGGCGGCCTTCGGTGATGTTGAGCTTGCCCTTCTTGCACTCGGGGCATTTCAAACCGGTGGGGATCTTCTTCTGTTTCAACGCCGCATCGAGCGTCGGCTTGAAATCATCGTAAAACTTTTGCAACAACTCGTGCCACTCGACCTTGCCCTCTTCGACTTCGTCGAGTTGCTCCTCCATCTGCGCGGTGAATTGCACATCGAGCAAATGCGGAAACGTCTTCACGAGCAGGTCGTTGGTCTGCTCGCCGATCTCGGTCGGCTTGAGCTTGCTCTTGTCCTTCTCGACGTACTTGCGCTCGATGATCGTCTTCATCGTCGGCGCGTACGTGCTGGGCCGGCCGATGCCGAGTTCTTCCAGCGCCTTGATCAACGTCGCCTCAGAATACCGGGGCGGCGGGATGGTGAAATGTTGTTCGGGACGCAGTTCGGCGAGATGCACCTTCTCATTCAACGCCAGGGCCGGTACCCGTTGATTACCGTCATCATCCGCGCGCTTGTCTTCGTCGCCCTCTTCCACGCCATACACCTTCAAAAAACCCGGGAAGGTCACTTCCGTGCCGGAAATGCGAAACGTGTAATCGCGGAACTGGCCCGAGGTGACCGGCTTCGCCTTCTCTTTGTCATCGGGATGCACCGTGCCGCCCAAAGCCGGTAAATCATGTTTGCGTGTCGCGTGCGCGGTGATTTCCACGGACTTCACCAACATCTCCGCCGGTGACATCTGGCTCGCGACAAACCGCCGCCAGATCAGTTTGTACAGCGCCAGTTGCCGGTCATCCAGATACCGTGCCATGCTTTCCGGCGTCCGGCGCACGCTCGTCGGGCGAATCGCCTCGTGCGCTTCCTGCGCGCCGCCCTTGCTTTTGTAGAAATTCGGTTTCTCGGGCGCGTAATCTTTCCCGAACTGATCCGTGATGTACCGCAGCGTATCGGCCTGCGCCTCGCGCGAGACGTTGACCGAATCGGTACGCATATAGGTGATGAGTCCGACCGCGCCTTCCTCGCCGAGGTCCACGCCTTCGTACAACTGCTGCGCCACCCGCATCGTTTGGTCTGGCGACATCCGCAACGCGCTCGACGCCGACTGTTGCAGCGTGCTCGTGATGAACGGCGGCGCGGCGTAACGCTTCCGCGCCTGTTGATCGAGTTTGGCGACCAGCCATTCCGCCGTCTGCAACTCATCCAATATCGCATCCGCCAACGGCTCGCTACCGATCCAGAATTTCTCACCCTCAATCTTGTGCAGCTTCGCCAGAAATGAATCAGCCGGTAACGGTTGTTTCTCACCGGCTTCTTCTTCGCTCGACTTGGAAAGCTTCTTCAATACCGGCACGGGCGGCGGCGTGCCCGGTTTCTGCAGCGCCGCGTCAATTGACCAATACTCTTGCGCCTGGAACGCCCGAATCTCGCGCTCGCGCTCCACGATCAACCGCACCGCCACCGATTGCACCCGACCGGCACTGCGAGCGCCCCGGAGTTTTTTCCAGAGCAGCGGCGAAATCTGATAGCCGACAATCCGGTCGAGGACGCGCCGCGCCTGCTGCGAATCCACCCGGTTCATGTCAATCGGCCCGGCATGTTGGAACGCGTTGCGGACGGCGTCCTTCGTGATTTCGTTGAAGGTGACGCGGAAGAAGTTTGGATTCTTGCGACCGCCGAGCAACTCGCTCAAATGCCACGCGATGGCTTCGCCTTCCCGGTCGGGGTCGGGGCAGAGGTACACTTTCGCAGCCGACTTGGCAGCGGCCTTCAGTTCGCCGACGACCTTCGTTTTGGTCGCCGTGACCTCGTAAGTCGGCTCGAACTTGTTCTCGATGTCCACGCCCAACCCTTTTGCCGGCAGGTCGCGAATGTGCCCCATCGAGGCTTTGACGACGTAGTCGTTGCCTAAATACTTGTTGATCGTCTTGGCCTTGGCCGGTGACTCAACGATGACCAGATTCTTCGCCATAAATATTGCGCGCGTACACTTTGCCGGGCAGTTGCTTGATGACCCGTTTCATTTCGAGGGCGAGCAACGTTGCGGAAACCGCCGCGCTCGTCAAGCCGGTAGCGCGGATGATCTCATCCACGACCAGCTCTTCGTCGCCGATCGCCGCCACAACTTTGCCCTCCAACTCAGTCAACTTCAGCGCAACCCCGGTGCCACCAGCCGCCGGGCGTTCCTTCCTGTCCGGCCGCACCAAATACTCGAACTCCGCCAGCACATCCTCCGCGTCTTCGGTCAATTTCGCGCCGTCCTTGATCAATTTGTTCGTCCCGCGCGACAAAATTGAATCCGCCCGCCCCGGCACCGCGAACACCTGCCGGCCCTGCTCGCTCGCAAACTTCGCCGTGATCAGTGACCCACTTTTCACGTTCGCCTCCACCACAATCACGCCGAGCGACCAGCCGCTGATGATCCGGTTGCGCATCGGGAAATGCTGCTTGTCCGGCTGCACGCCGAACGGAAACTCCGCCACCACCGCCCCGCCCTTCGCGACAATCTCGTCGGCGAGCGCCTCGTTCTCGGACGGATACACAATGTCGATCCCGCACCCGATTACCGCCACCGTCCGCCCCTTCGCCTGCAACGCGCCCCGGTGGGCGAACGTGTCAATCCCCCGCGCCAGCCCGCTCACCACCACCGCGCCCACATTCGCGAGTTGATACGCCAGCTTCCGCGACATCTCCTGTCCATATAATGACGTACGCCGGGAACCCACGATCGCCAGCGCGTGTTTCTCGCCCGCCGGTAACGCGCCCTTCACGTACAACACGAGCGGCGGGTCATAGATTTCCCGCAGGTTGACCGGATACTCCGCATCGTCGCGCGTCACCACGCGAATCCCAGCCTTTTCGATGCGAGTCAATTCCCCGTCGAGATCAACCGTGACTTTCCATCCGGTAATATTCCGCGCGACCTGCTCCCCAATCCCCTCCACCTGCATCAACTCCGCCCGGCTCGCACTGAGAATCGCCTCCGGCTTCCCGAACCGGTCCAACAACGCCCGCACCCGCACCGGCCCGATCTCATCGATCATGTTCAGCGCGATGTAGGCGTCGCGGCTGGTCATGCGTCGTTCCTCCTTCGCCGCTTGCGGAAGCGCAGCTCCAACTGCGGCTCCCGGATCAACTCATAATTCTTCAACAACCGCAGCACTTGCAGCAGGTCGCTCTTCTGGTAATTCCGGTTCGTGGCCACGCCGGCGACGAGTTCTTCGAGGATCGACCGGAACGAGATCACGCCATCCACGCCTTTCGCCCGCAGCAACTCGATGCTCTTCTCGCGCGCCGCTTGCTCCTTCGGCAGGCCGGGAATCACCAGCAACTTGAGCAACCCGTCCCCGCCCACCAGCCGGGCGGCTTCCGCGACCGCTTTCGGTTCCACAAACCGAAAAATCTTCGGCTGATGCTGCAACACGCTCGGCGCGAACGTCTCGGTATGCCACCCCTTCACCGCCACAATCGCCCGCCCCACCTGCGGCAAACTCCCGGCCTTCAACTCAAACTCCACTGGTGCCGACCCGCTCGCGCGCGGGTTCACCACAATCAAATTGATCTCTTCGTCCGCCGATTTCGTCCGCGCCTGCACCACATACTTCCGGCGCTGACACACCAGAAATCCGTGCGACTCGAAGTATTCCCGGACAATCGCCTCATCAACGGCAGACATGCAGCGCCTCCTCCAGATCCGCTTCCGTCACCGCATCCGACACGAACGCCTCGCCCAGCTTCCGCAGCAACACAAACCGCAGCCGACCGGCTTCCGCCTTCTTGTCGAGCCGCATCGCCGGCAACAAAGCCGGCACGCCAATCTTCGCATCCAGTTTCGTCGGCAACCCCGTCTGCGCCAGCAACGCCCGGATCCGCGCCACGTCCGCCGCCGGCAACTCGCCGCGTTTCACCGACAACTCCGCCGCCACGCACATCCCGATGGAAATCGCCTCGCCATGGAGCAACCCGGCATACGTCCCCGCCGCTTCCAACGCATGCCCCACCGTGTGCCCAAAATTCAGAATTGCCCGCACACCGGTCGTCTCCGTTTCATCCGCGCCGACCACGTCCGCCTTGATCTCGCAACACCGCCGCACCATCCGCGCCCCCACCGGCAACCCGTTCTCCAACTCCCGGAAAAACTCCGCATCCCGGATCGCCCCGTACTTGATCACCTCCGCCAACCCCGCCTTCAACTCCCGTTCCGGCAACGTCCGCAACGTGTCCGTATCCGCCAACACCAACCGCGGCTGATAGAACGCCCCGACCAGATTCTTCCCCTGCGGCAGGTTCACGCCAACCTTACCGCCCACCGAACTATCCACCTGCGCCAACAACGTCGTCGGCACCTGCACGAACGGAATCCCCCGCAGATAAATCGCCGCCACAAACCCGGCCAAGTCCCCCACCACCCCGCCGCCGACCGCGACCACGAACGATTTCCGGTCGAGCTTCAACCCGGTCATCCGCTGCAACAAATCATCCACCTGCCGCAACGACTTCGAGGACTCCCCCGCCGGCACGCTCAAGATTTCCGTGCCCGGCAACGCCGCGCGCAGTGGCTGCGCGTAGAGTTTCTCCGTGTTGGAATCACAAATGATGACGCCGCGTTTCCCCAACTTCAGTGGCGCCAAAAACTCGCTAGCCCGGACCAGAAGGCCGTCGCCAATCAAGATGTCATAGCTGCGCGCACCAAGCTCAACCCGCAACCTTTCGAGGGAGGACATGCCGTCATGCGATACCCCCAAGCCCCCAACCCTGTCAACGCCGGATTCCCGGCCACCCACGCGGCAGCACGCCACGCCCATCGCTACGTCAATGGCAAGATCCTGACGCGCTGGTGCGCTTCGTCCAGCACGACGATGGCCCCGCGCTCCAATTCACGTTGGAATTGACTCAGGGATTTCAGCACCAAATTGCCCATGCCACCCGGTGTCACGTCTTGCGTGCGCACCTGAAGGACGCTTGGCCCCGTATCGTGAGTCAGCGCCAGAGCCGTCGCGAAGTCGAGGTCATGTGTGAAAACCACCCGTCGAGACTCACGCGCCCACGCCATAATCTCGGCGTCGGCGGCACGGGCGTCTCCAACAGTTGACCAGTGAACTGCGGCGTGACCATGAGAAGTCAAGTGCGCGACCCACGCCGGGGACAAATTCATGTCCACCACCAACTTCATGCGGGCTGGAACGGCAACTCGACTTCCTCCGCCCGCCACGCGGCGTACGTCAGCGCCTCGTCAATGTCCGCCGCCTCAAGGTAGGGATAAAGCTTGAGAATTTCGTCCTTGGAATGACCCGCCGCCATCAATCCCACTACCGTGCCCACCGTCACCCGCAACCCCCGGATACACGGTTTGCCCCCCATCACCGCCGGATCAAACGTAATGCGCGTCAGGTTCTTCATGTGCGACAGCATAATTGACAAACCCGTCCCGCTCAAGCCTCTACCCATTCCCGCTGAACCGACAGCCCCGCGTGGAGCCGCCCCCCTCAACGCCAGATTTCCGGCCACCTCACGCCAAGCCGCAAAATTATCCCTCAACGCGCGAGTGCTCACAGACCAGATGGTAAAGCGGCCACTTGGAGATTGGAGAAACTCGAAACACGTCAGGTAAAATGCCTGTTTGTGCATTGACTTGTTCTGCGAGTTTCGCGTAAAGCCGCGTCAAATCGTCCCAAGTGCTATCCAGCCCAATATAGTGTTTCTTGAAGGCAGCGTTCAGCAGCGAGAGCACTTTCGGCGAGCATATCCCCACGAAGCTCGCTCTCCGCCACGAGTCAATCAGCTTGTCAGTCTTATCAACAGGTGTGACGCCAAGCATCAGTCTAAAGTAGATATTGTGGTCGGCGTCACAAGGGACAAGCCAGCGGTGATCAAATTCATCATAGTCGGCGTAAAGGGGTAACTCTCGGTCGAAGCACGTGTCGTGAGGCATGTCAGGTTCACCGCTTTCAAGATTTCCCGGCCAGAAGCGTCGAACTTCCGTCTCCCAAATGGTCTGAGCATCTTGCATCGAGCCAACCTCTGGAAATTCGATCAGCTTCAGATACGCATGTTTGGAAATATGATCGTAGAATGCCCTACAAAGTTTGCGGAGCACCGAATCGTGTTTCATGAAGTCGAGCCTGCAGCAATCGGTCAGAATGAATGACTTACCAATTTCTTCCCGCGCAGTTGTGAGTAGGAATCTCGCGGACGATAACCGTCCTGCTTCGGCGAGAACTCGAGCATCGGACACGAGCCTCTCCGCATTGCAGCAACAAGCACCCAACCCATCCGCGAGCAGTTCGAACGTCCTTGCTTGATCGGCATGTTCGAACAAACTTCTAAACAAAATCTCTCCTCGCTCAGACATACCCATTTCTTTGTGTGGAATAGTCGTTAACCCTCGGTTACGGTTGGGGGCATCCTCTTTGGAATCACGAGCTCTCCATGGGTGAACGATGACATAGGTTTATTCCATCTGCTTCAGCGCTTCCGCGGGAGTGATTTCACCATTCAGCAACCTGATAAAGGTAAGCAGACATCTCTTTCTTGGTGAATCGGTTTTTCTCGAAATGAGTTGGCGAACTTCATTGAGGGACCAGTTGCCTAAATACTTCTTCTTGCCGGGAGATGCCTTGGCAACGAATCCGCTAACCAGCCCACGCAGGCCATCAGAGTTCTCTAACTGAAATAGCTCAAGAGCTCTAAAGTACAACATCATGGCACCACCATGAAGCTGCTCAAGTTCCGCAGGAAACCGGCCAACGACCAACCTATAGTCCTCCAATTTACCTAGGGCCAGAAGCAACTCTGCCAAATTCGCTACTTCAGTGAGCTTGGTGGAGTGAGTCGCAATCGCTTTACGAGCTATGGAGTGCGCTTCATCAATCTTGCCACGAAAAATGTTGCACCATCCAAGGTAACACCAAGTTGAAGCCTCATCTGCTTGCAGAGTCGCGAGAAAACGTAGTGCCGAGTCGGCCTCATCCCACTTCTCGGCCTGGTAGTAGGACAGGGCCAACCCACTCCAAGCTTCGATCGAGTCTGGCTTGAGCTTGCTTGCCCTACCAAAATACTGAATGGCTTGCTCAAATTGGTTTGAAACTGAATAGCAGGTACCAATCCCGATCCACGAATTAACTGGGTCGGGCGAACGCTCAGCTGCCTCTTGAAAACTGGCAATTGCCTCCTTTTGCTGTCCAAGACGAAGCAGATAAGAGCCCAAAACAAACCGGACACCACCTGACTTCGGATAGTCTTTCGTTCCTTGGAGGAGGACTTGAAGCGCTTGTTCTCGTTGATTGCGGAATTCCAAATAGCCAGCCAAAGCAGCCCAAGGTGTTTGGGAATCCGGTTTGACTTTAGCTGCGGTTTGGAACGCTTGGAACGCTTCGTCGTGTTTGCCCTTGAGCGCATAACAGGCTCCCAACTTTGCCCAAGTAGTATCAGAGTCTGGTGTTAGCTTGGTGAGGAGTAAGTACGCGTGAAGCGCTTCATCCACATACTTTGAGGAGGCACCGTAGCAATCTGCCAAGGCATTCCACGCGTCGACGTCCTCCGGCTTCAGTTTGATCGCTTCTTTGAATGCCGCAATTGCGTCCTCGGTGCGACCCTCCTGTACTTGGATTAATCCGAGGGCATGCCATGCAGCAGCGTAGTTGGGGTCACATTTGAGCGCTTGCCTGTATGCGGAAATCGCCTCCTCCTTGCGTCCAGTTTTGTCACAGTGATACCCAACGGCGTACCATCCGAATGCTAGGTCTGGCCTAATCCGAGTTACTTGCTGAAAAGCTGCGATCGCCTCGTCACTGAATTTCAGTCGGTCGTAGGCATATCCCAGGGCGTAATGTGCCAAGTGCTCGTTGGGATACCGGCTCACCAGTCCTTTTGCCTGTTTAAGCATATCTACCCAGTCCTCAGCAGCTCCCGCGAGTTCGACAGCCTCCAATTCCGCGTCAAAGCCTTCTGTTTTCCGAACTTTGTCCAACGACTGAGGCGTGCCCACCTTTTTAGCTACTGCCAGCAAAAAGGTTACGCGATCCACTGGCACAGCGAAATTCAATGCCTGCCCCTCTCGCAGTAATGCCCTAGCAACACCGATCACCTCACCCGCCGAATTTAGCAAGGGCGATCCGCTGGAACCCGGCGATATCGCAGCCGTGACTTGCACCAGCTTCCTATCACCCACCACCTCTCTCAATGCCGACACAATCCCCTCCGACAATGTTCCCTCCAACCCGAGCGGGCTGCCTATCACGGAGATGCGGGTGCCGACCTCGATTTTGTCGCCGTTACCCAGTGTCAGGAACGGCAAGTCCTTGCCTTTGATTTTCAGGAGCACGAGATCGTTTTTTTGGTCGGACGCCAGCACACCTTCTACGTGAAACAGGCCGCCGTTCTCGGCTTTGGCAATGGCACTGGCGGCTTTCTCGATGACATGGTAGTTCGTGACGAGCTTACCATCGCTGGAGACAAGGAAGCCGGTGCCGGTGCCAATCTCCTTGCCGGTGGCGTCTGACACCACGAGCAACATCACTGCCGGCCGGGCTTTCTTGGCGAGGGCTTTGAGGTCAAGCGTCTCGGCTTGGCCGAAAGCCGGAGTGACGGTGAAAAGCACAATTCCGGGAGCGATTAGACGGAGAAACGTCAGGGCGAGTCGTTTCATGACACGAGGGTATTCCCGGCCCCGGAGCCGGTCAAGCGCGGGAAAACAAAATTGTTGTTCACGCCAACCCGCCAAGTTCGAACAGTAGCCGCGCTTGCCGCAGCGTTAACCGGTGGGCAGCTTGAGCAGTTGCACCATGGCTCGCCCCACCGCGGCGAGTTCCTCGGCACTCAGCGCCCC
>CAZJCX010000034.1:4079-7428 GCA_964544425.1 uncultured Verrucomicrobiota bacterium | reverse complement strand
AGCCGCCGCTCGAGTCTCGGCAGGGATACCGGTTGAATCTGTTGCAGATGAAAAACACCCGGCTTGAGAAAAGGTTTCAATAGGGACAACTCCCACCGGGAGCCGCGAACGGCCGTGGTGTGCGGCACCACTACGATCAACGCCAACTCGTCATCCGCCGGGTAATCACTGAGAATCAAACATGGCCGGACTTTGGCAGCGTATCCAAGATCCACCAACCACACTTCACCCCGACTTGGTTTTGCCATCCTCAGCCTCCAACTCGTCCAACATCCGAAACCGGTCGGCGGCGCGCCGGTCGGCGTCCTGCAAAATCTGCGCTTCGTCGTCCAACTCAAACACCTGCCGGACGATTTCCCGCCGCTCCTGCGGACTCAGACGGGGTAACTCTGCGATAATCTCCGCCTTACTCATGCCCACACCCTACCACAGGCCCACCGGGGCCGACAAGTTGCGGTGCGCGCGAGCACACGCCAAAAGCCGTCCCGACAAGTCCCCCAACGCTGTCAACGCCGGATTCCTGAAGGACTCACGCCAAGGCGCCAAGCCGCAAAGAAGGCAGCCAGTTGTGGGAGCCGCCGTTGCGGTGAGCCGCGTCTCGTCAAACCCGGCTCCGGGCGCGACGCGCCCCCCCGTCAACCGCATCCGTTCTCCGTAGCCGCGCTTGCCAAGCGCAACGACTCCGATCCCGCAATCTCGGCTTGCCGGCGCGCATTGCCGGCAATAGGCTGCTGGCCATGAAGCGACGGCGCATCCGAACAGGCGACCCGCTGCCTGCCGAAATAGGCGACAAACCGTCGCTTTTTTCACGACGTTAGGTCGCCTGATTTAAGTTGGGCGACACGAAAGGACGGGCCACATGACAACTGCAACTGATGCTCCTCCGGTAACCAAGCCGATGTTTCTCTACATTCCTACCGGCAGGCTGATTGTCTTGTCAATCGTTTCCCTATCCCTGTACGAAGCATACTGGATTTACAAGAACTGGCGATACATCAAGGAAAGGGACAACCTCGACATCAGACCGTTCTGGCGAGGAGTGTTTGGGGTTTTCTTCTGCCACAGCCTTCTTCGGAGAATACATGAGGACACCGAAGCGCGTACAATTCAAGTGCCCACTTTCTCGCCGGGCAGCCTGGCTACGGGATGGGTTGTATTGATTTTTCTGGCGAACATCCTCAGCAGAGCACCAGGGCTTACGCTGACGATCATGTCTGCCTTCATCCCCTCGTTCTTGTGCCTCGCCCCAGTGCAGAAGTATGTCAACGAGGTTACCAAGAAGCGAAACCCAAACGAGCCATACTATGGATGGTCAGCCGGTCACGTAGTCTGTCTGGTGTGGGGCATCATCATCTGGGGTTTGGTGTTGGTAGGGTCAATGGCGGGATCATGAAAAAAGAGCCGAACAAAATCACTGGAGCGAACCACGGGCACGCGGCGACGGTTAGCCTTCAATGCGACGCCCCTTTCCGCTTGCCCGTGGTTCGCTCAGTTCGGGCGTTGGTAACCCGGAGAGGGGAAGCGTGGCTAAAATCACGAGGCATCATTATGTGCTAGCCGTTCCTGACGCGCAGCGGTCGGCGGACTTTTTCGTGCACCAGCTCGGGTTTGCCGCTTGCCCGGTCGCGGATGAAGGCTGGCGATTCGTTTCGCGGGACGGGTTCATGGTGATGCTGGGTTCATGCCCGGACGCCATCTCTCCCGGTCAGTTGGGGGATCACTCTTATTTCGCGTATTTTGTCGTGGATGACGTGGACGGCTACTATCGGGAGGTGCAAGCCAAGGGCGTGCAGGTTTTGAGGCCGCCGGAGGACAAGCCGTGGGGCATGCGAGAGCTCGGTATCCGGACGCCAGACGGACATCGCATCATGGTCGGCACGAGGATCAACAAGCGGTGAAGGCGATCACGTACCGGCGGTATGGACCCCCAGACGTCCTCGAGATGACCGATCTGCCGCGACCAACACCGGGGGATCACGAACTCCTGATTCGGGTCCGTGCGACTACCGTCAGTTCCGCAGACTGGAGGATACGCAGCCTCGAAATGCCCCGTGGATTCGGCTTACTTGGGCGTCTCGCTTTCGGTATCGGCGGACCAAGGAAGCCAATTCTCGGGTCCGAACTCGCAGGCGATGTAGAAGCTGTGGGGCGGGCCGTTACCTCCTTCAAAGTCGGTGATCAAGTCTTTGCCTTCGCAGGCCTAGGCCTAGGTTGCCACGCTGAATACAAGTGTTTGCCGGCGAGTGGTGCTGTCGCACCGAAGCCACCCAATCTGAGCTACGAGCAGGCGGCGGCGCTATCCTTTGGTGGAGCCACCATGCTGGATTTCTTCCAGAGGGGCGACCTACGCCACGGCGAACGTGTGCTTGTCAACGGCGCCTCGGGCACTGTGGGCACGGCAGCGGTGCAACTTGCCAAGCACTTTGGCGCTCACGTTACGGGCGTCTGCAGTACCGCCAACCTGGAGTTGGTGCAATCAATCGGCGCCGACGAGGTGATCGACTACACCAAGCGCGACTTCGCCCAGTCGAACGCGCCCTATGATGTCATCGCCGATACTGCGGGTACTGCGCCTTTTGCCCGCAGTAGGCCTGCGCTCTCCAAGGGCGGACGACTGCTTCTCATCCTGGCAAGTCTCCCTGAGCTCTTGAAGGCGCCCTGGCATACGGTATCGAGCGACAAGAGAGTCATCGCCGGCCCCGCAGCCGAGCGGCCCGAATACATTCGACTGCTCGGCCAACTTGCTGTGGCGGGTAGGTTCACCCCGGTCATCGACCGCTGCTATCCGTTCGAGCAAATGGTCGATGCGCATCGGTACGTAGATCTTGGCCACAAGAGAGGTAGCGTCGTCATCACCTTTGGCTCGAGTAGCGCGTGAGACCTCCCGCCTCCATCGAACGGACGTTAAGGCATTATCCAACCTACCGGATTGACTCAACACGCTTCACTGACTCGAGGATGATTTCTCGGTGATGAACAGACTTATCAAGGCCGTCGCGGCTTCGTTTCTGGTTTATCTTTGTCCGCTGATCGGACCGCATGCGCGCATCTTGTGATGGGGGCGACACGCCGGGCACCGGCTTGGTTGGCGATGGAACTCGCCGTTGCGCTCGTGGCTCAAATCATCACTGCCGGTATCTTCTACTGGTGCTTTGCGAAGCCGCGTTCGCTCCGGTGGTTGTCCCTGCCGGTAGCCAGCATCGCGACGTTCATTGCGTTGGAGTGGGCGTTTCTGTTCGCCATCCCTTCCCGCTTCTTGATTGAACAGGACACCGCGCCCGAAAAGGCCGACTGGCCGGTGGTCTGTACGATTCCTGACCGGTACAGCGCAACCGTCCGGTCGGCCGGC
>CAZJCX010000034.1:0-4064 GCA_964544425.1 uncultured Verrucomicrobiota bacterium | reverse complement strand
AAGGCGTTCCCGAAGTTTGGCTCCAAGGCGGTGGCTTGAATGAGTACGCCATCCTCAAGGGCAGCGAGTGCAAGGCGGCGGAACTGAATCTCAAATCTCTCGCCCAGCCCATCGGTCAACCTTATGTGATTACCGGCGGACGCTGTGTCTTCAACACCATGACGCCCAGCGTCGGCACAAACGAGTGGTGGTGCTACGACGGCACCGCCGCCAAACCGCTCCCGCGTCCGCCGCGTGATCCCAATCGAAGTTCACCGATCCTCAGCGGCGATGGCCGGTGGGTGGCGTGGCTGGAATACGTGCCGGGCGTGGCCGAGACGCCGCTGCCGGAGCAAGTCGTCATCCGCGCGCTTGATTCCGACGCCGAACACATCGTCCCGCTGCCGGCGCCAAGCGGCGCCAGCCGCGTCCTGACCGGCGTCGAGGCCGACCGGCAAACGATGGTGGTGTTCGAGCACGAATACGCCACGCGGCGCAACGCGCTCGTCGAATACGGCTTCGACGGCCGGCGGCACCGGGCCCTTGTCATTGGCGACAACGTCGAGCCGCAACACAACACCGTCCGGCAAGTTGGTGACGGCTGGGTGGCGTGGGATGCGTACCGCGAAGAAGGCCGGTACCGCATCGCGTGGCAACTGCCGACCGGCACCGGCGCGATTGAGATTCCGCGCGGCAGCGGCATCACCAGCGTGGCGGTCAACCCCGCCGGCACGCTGCTCGCCCTCAGCACGTCCACCACGCTCAACATCGGCCGGGTCCGCGATGCCGTCTTCGTCGTGCGTCTGGCGGATGCCCACGAAGTCTTCCGGCGTTATCTGCCCAAGTACACACGCACCGAGGTCGCCTTCCCCGACGATGATCATCTCGTCTTCAGCGAGCGTGTCGGAGCGCGCTCCGAATTGCGCGTCGTTCGCGCGGCAAACTGACGCGGGCGCGGCCGGCGCGTCAGATCTTTTCCTCGCCGGTGGCGATGTGTTCGAGGCGGGGACGGTTGAGGATGCGGAGTTGTTGGCCGCGGAAGGTGAGGATGCGGTGGGCGGCGAACCGGCGGAGCATGCGCGAGAAGGTTTCCTTGGTGGTGCCGAGCATTTGGGCCAGCGTGGTCTTGTTGATGCTCACCGGGATCACCTGCGCGTCCCGGGCCGGCAAGCTGAGGACGTAGCTGGCGAACCGGGCCGGGACTTCCTTGGTCGTGATGTCGGTCAGCGCGTTGCGGAGTTGCGCCAGCCACTTGACGAGCGCGCCCATGATCTTGAAGCTGAGTTTGGGATCGCGGGCGAGCTGTCGCCGGAACTGTTCGCGATCCACGCCGACGACCGTGGTCGCCGCCAGCGCCTCGGCGTTGGCGGGATAGTCGTCCATAAACAACGCGGCCTCGGCGAAGGATTCATTCGCCTCGATGACGTGGAGCACGCGCTCCTTGCCGTCGGGGCCGACCCGGTAGATCTTCACCGCGCCGCCGAGGATGAGGAAAAATCCGCGCGACGGCTCGCCTTCGCGGAAGAGGATTTGGCCCTTGACCAGTTCCTGGCGGTGGGCGATGGCGGCGACGGCGGCGAGTTCTTCGGAGTCGAGATCGGCGAAGAGCCGGCAGTTGCGAAGCGGGAGCGCGAGGTTCATCCAGGCCGCTTTGTAGCAGGCCGGTGACCTTTCGGCTAGCCGGACGCTCACCGGCTCTGGTATGAACCAAGTACCCCGTGCGTGGACAGGAGAGTCATGTCCCAATCGAAGCCGTCGCTGTTGCACAACTGGATCAGTCTGGCCGGAATCATTTTGGCGGCGTGCAGTTTTTTCGCCGTGGCCTGTCTGATCGCATTGGATTTTTATCAGGGTTTCAACAACCCCTACATGGGAATTCTGACGTACCTGGTCGCGCCGGCGTTCTTAAGCGCGGGATTGATCCTGATCTCGGTCGGGGCGCTGCTCGAACGGCGCCGCCGCCGCCAGCTCGCGCCCGGCGAGATTCCCGCTCATCCGCGGATTGATTTCAACATTCCCCGGCAACGCAACGCGTTCATCATCGTCACGGTGGTCACGTTTGTCTTTCTGCTTTTCACCGCGCTGGGCACCTACCAGACCTACCATTTTACCGAGTCGGTGCAGTTCTGTGGCCAGACCTGCCACACCGTGATGGAACCGGAATTCACCGCCTACCAAAACTCCCCGCACGCCAACGTCGCCTGTGTCCAATGTCACATCGGTCCCGGCGCGGGTTGGTTTGTGAAATCGAAACTCTCCGGCAGTTATCAGGTCTATTCCGTGATGGCCGACAAATTTCCGCGGCCGATCCCCACCCCGATCCACAACCTCCGGCCCGCCCGCGAAACCTGCGAACAATGTCACTGGCCCGCCAAGTTCTACGGTGAAGCCGTCCGCGACAACCGCCATTACATGGCCGACGCTTCCAACTCGGTCTGGAACATCAAGCTGCTCATGAAAATCGGCGGCGGCGATCCGCAACACGGTGAGGTCGGCGGCATTCACTGGCACACCAGCCCCAATCACAAAATCGAGTACATCGCCACCGACGAAAAACGCCTCGTCATCCCCTGGGTGTGCGTCACACACGAAGACGGCACGGTCGAGGTGTACGAATCCGAGACCGAGCCGCTGACCAGCGACCAAGTCGCAGCGGCCGAGAAACGGACTATGGACTGCATTGATTGCCACAATCGCCCCTCGCACTCGTATCAAGCGCCCGCCCATGCCGTGAACAAGGCACTGCGCGCGGGGCGCATTGACCCGACAATCCCGGACATCAAACGCCTCGCCGTCGAAGCGCTCACTGCCGAGTACCACACCCGCGCCGAGGCCGCGCGCGCCATCGCGGAGAAAGTACCGGCCCCCGCCGTGGCCGAAGTGCAGCGCATCTACTCACAGAGCTTCTTCCCCGAAATGAAAGTCAACTGGCGCGCCTACCCCAACCACATCGGCCACACCATCTTCCCCGGCTGCTACCGGTGTCACGATGGCAAACACAAGACCACCACCGGCAAAGTCATCACCCACGATTGCAACGCCTGCCATTCCATCATCGCCCAAGGTCCGGCCGACCGCCCCGCCGCCATCAGCCCGACCGGCTTGGAATTTGAGCACCCGGTTGACATTGGCGATCTGTGGCGCGAAATGAACTGCGCCGAATGCCACACCGGCAGCCTCGCCGCTCAGTAACTAACAATTTGTGACCGACAAACGGTTGTTCGCCAGCGCGCTGGAGTCACCGGGGATGGCCACCATCCGCCAGCGACTCACGACGGGGGATGTTTTGCGCCTGAATTCAGTCGCCGATGCCGGCAAGCCTTTTCTCTGCGCGCTGCTCGCCCACGTATCGCAGCGACCGCTGCTGATTGTGACCGCCGATCCAAAACGCCAGGAAACCCTCCACCACGATCTCCTCGCGTTCCACCCCGGTGCGCTTTCTTTCCCGGCGTGGGAAACTCTCCCCGATGAAGACCAACTCCCCACCGCCGCCACCATTGCCGACCGGCTGCGCGTCGTCCGCACCGTTGGTGGGAGCGCCGCCCCGGGCGCGACGCCCCTCGTCGTCGCATCCGTCCAATCCGTCTGCCAACGCACCTTCTCCCCCGCCGCTCTGACCGGCTCGTTGTTCACCTTGACCCTCGGCCAGCGGATCGACCGGGATGAACTGCTGGCCGCCCTCACCGAACGCGGCTACCGAGAGGAATTTCAAGTCGGTGACCCCGGTGACCTCGCGATGCGCGGCGGCATTGTGGATTTCTTCCCGCTCGACCGCGACGAGCCGGTGCGCATCGAACTGGCCGCCGACGAAATCGAATCCATCCGCGCCTTCGACCCGGTCACCCAACAATCCCGCGCGAAACTCACCGCCCTCACCGTCGCACCCGCCGGCGAACTCGGCTTGCTCAGACAACACCCCGACCAAGCCGCCTCGCTCGTCCGCCTCCTCCCGCCCAACACCCTCCTCGTCCTCGACGAACCCGACCAACTGACCGGCTCCCCGACCGGCCCGCTTTACGAATCGTGGGATAACATCCGCGCCACCGGCCTCCAACAACTTCACCTCACCGAGGCGATTGATTTTG
>CAZJCX010000033.1:17365-21175 GCA_964544425.1 uncultured Verrucomicrobiota bacterium | reverse complement strand
GGCAAGAGCACGTTGTTCAACATGATCGGCGCGCTGGCGAAGCCGAGCGCGGGCAAAGTGTACATTGATCAAGTGGACATCGCGCAACTCGACCACAACGAGCTGGCCTGGTTGCGCTGCCGCAAAATCGGCTACATTTTCCAGACGTTTAATCTCATTCAGGTGATGACCTGCCTCGAAAACGTCACACTCCCGATGAGTTTTGCCGGGCTGGATGCCGAGACAGCGCGTGAAAAGGCGATCTATCTCCTGCGCCTCGTTGGATTGGGCCACCGACTGTTGCACAAGCCCGGTGAGTTGTCCGGAGGCCAGCAGCAACGTGTCGCCATCGCCCGGTCGCTGGCCAACAGCCCGGAAATCCTTTTGGCCGACGAGCCTACCGGCAATCTCGACCTCAAGACGGGCGAGGAGATGATTGAGATGCTCGCCAGCTTGAAGGACAAACTAGGCGTCACCATCGTCAGCGCCACGCACGACTTGAAAATGCTCAAACGCTCCGACCGGATTTTGTGGATCGAAGATGGCCGGATCGTCCGCACGGCGCGTCCGAGCGAAGTGGATTTTGACAGCGGGGAGTTTCACTGATGGACAACCCGCTCCGCGCCGTTCCCGAAATGATGCCCGACGTCGAGTGCCGCACCGACAAGCAGGGACTGATTCATCTGCGCAAGCCGCGTCTCTACACCGGTGGCCTCTCGCGTTGGTTGGGCACCAAGTTGCGCTGGCGGGCAGATGTCAAACTCGAGCTCGATGAATACGGGAGTTTTTGTTGGCGCCACATCAACGGCCACAACTCGCTCGACCAAATTGCGGCGCAGTTCAGTGAGCGGTTTGACCGGCCGCGCGACGACAGCCGCCGCGCCGTCCTGCAATTTGCCCGCGATTTGATGGTGCGGCGTCTCATTCACCTGAAACAACCGGAGCCCGTGTCGTGAGCCAGCGCGATGTGATCATCCAGACGCGGGAAGTGAAGAAGCTCTACCGGCTGGGTGACGAGGAGGTGTGGGCGTTGAAGGGCATCTCGCTCGACATCTATCGCGGCGAATTCATTTCCATCATGGGTCCGTCGGGATCCGGTAAGTCCACGTTCTTCAACCAAGTCGGCGCGCTCGATGTGCCGACGGAGGGCGAGGTGTTTTTCGAGGGCGAGAATCTGTTCGCGCTCAGCGAAAGCCAGCAAGCGTGGGTGCGCTGCAACAAAATTGGCTACATCTTCCAGACGTTCAATCTCGTCACCGTAATGTCCGCGCTCCAAAACGTGACGTTGCCGATGATTTTTCAAGGCGCCAGCAAGGCGGAAGCCGACGAACGCGGCAAGCAGATCCTCGAACGGGTCGGCTTGGGGCACCGGCTCCATCACAAGCCCTTTGAGTTGTCCGGTGGCCAACAACAGCGGGTAGCCATTGCCCGGGCTTTGGCGAACAATCCCACCGTGATTCTGGCTGACGAACCGACCGGCAATCTCGACACCAAGACCGGCGCGGAGATCATCGAGATCTTGAAGTCGTTGAATCAGGAGCAAAATGTCACCGTCATCACCGCCACTCACGACCACAAGATGCTCGCCGCGAGCGATCGGGTTTGCTGGATCCGCGATGGGCGGCTCGACAAGGTGGCCACGGGCGAGGAATTTCGGCTCGAGGAAATGGAAGCCGACAAGCTCGGCCGGTAATGATGAACCCCGACACGGCCACCATTTCCAAAGATGACCTGATGCTCCTGCCGATCCGGCGCTACGAGGGGCCGATTCATCTCGTGACCGACGCGGGCGAACTCGCGCTCGCGCACCGCGCCATCACAGCGGAACCGGTAATCGGGTTCGATACGGAAACACGCCCGACCTTTCGCAAGGGACAATCGTTCCCTCCCAGTCTCGTCCAAATCGCGACGGCGGACGCGGTCTTTCTCTTTCAACTCAAGCGCGTGGATGTCACGCGCGAGTTGGCGGAGATCCTCGCCAACCCGCAGATTCTGAAGGTCGGCGTCGCGCTCGAATACGACCTCAGCGCGTTGAAGAAGGTATTTCCCTTCGAGCACCGCCATACGCTTGATCTGGGAACCGTCGCGCAAAAGCAAGGTCTCAAACAGTCCGGCGTCCGCAACTTGGCGGGGATGTTCCTCGGTTTTCGGATCACCAAAGGCGCCCGGACGACGAACTGGGCCAATCCCACGCTCACCACGAGCCAGATTCATTATGCGGCCACCGACGCCTGGGTCTGCCGGGAGATCTACCTCAAGTTTCGTGTGTTGGGATGGCTCTGAGCCGCCGGGACGATGGCCGGACAACAGCCTTGTTGGAGAGGCCGAGTGCCCGGAGGCAGGTTGCGGCGGACATTCCGTTTGTAAGTACCGGCCACTTGGTCTAGTTTCCCGCTGATGCGCGGCTCTGGGGCACAACACAATCGCTGGACTCCTATGGAGCGCTTGTCCCGACCCTTCCGGGATTGGTTCGAGCGGTTCAGTTCCGTAACACATTTTATCCTGTGGACGAGCGTCGCCGTCTTCCTCGCGCAGTTGTTTTTCGACTTTCTGCGGTCGCCGCTCTTCGACAATCTCTTCGCGCTGCGTGTGGCCGGGTTGCAGCAGTTCTTCATCTGGCAACCGGTGACCTACATGTTTTTGCACGCCGGCATCTTCCATATCCTCATCAACCTGCTCATTCTCTGGTTCATCGGTCGGGAAGTGGAATATTTCATCGGCCCGAAATATTTTGCGCGCCTTTACCTGCTGGGCGGTCTCTGCGGTGCGGCGCTTTGGTTGGCCTTCAACTTCCACTCCCCGGCATCGGTCGTCGGCGCATCCGCTGGTGTGCTGGCGTGCGTCGTGGCATTTGCCACGCTCTTTCCTGACCGGGAAATCACGCTGCTGGTCTTCTTCGTCCTGCCGGTGCGACTCAAGGCGAAATATCTGGCGTGGGGACTGGTTGCTCTGGATCTCATTCCGGTGCTTCAGCATTCACAATCGAATGTCGCCCACCTCGCGCACCTTGGCGGTGCTGCGCTCGGGTACCTCTACATCAAGCAGCTTGGCTACGGCACGCCGCCGCGCTGGCTCTTGGCGTGGCAGGCGTTCGGCGATCGGCTCACGTTCCGTCGGCACCGGCCGGTGAGTAAACCGAGCCGCGAACTGTCGCCCGACGACTACATGCGCGAGAAGGTGGATCCGATCCTCGACAAGATCGCCCGCGATGGCATGCAGAGTCTCACGAAAGCCGAGCGCCGAATCCTCGAGTCCGCCAAAGACCACCTCCGCAAAAGTCCGTGAGGAAATTCCTGCCGATCACCGCAACTTGATGTACGTCGCGATGGTTTCGACGTTCCGTTTGTCGCGCTTGAGCTTGTACCACACGGTCACGTCGGCACTGATGGGTATCTCGCGCAACGCGATGAGTTGACCGTTCTTGTCGGAGATCGGACAGTTGTCTGCGACTGAAAAAGTCATGCTCTGCGGCTCGGCCGTCGAATATTCTTTGCGATTGCTGGCGTCGGCGTGTCGCACCGTAACAAGGCTATTTAACGGTGAAATCGCTGCAACCCGTCCGGCGTAACCTGCTCCTTTGGGAACGCCGGGTGCGCGACTTGACTGCGCTTTGCCCGGCGCGTCGGGCACCGGCGGTTGTTTTTCTACGATCGAACAGGCGAGGCGTGTCTTCGATGGCGTATTGACATACCACACTTCCACATAATTCCCGGGAGTAACATCCAAAATCGAGCCCAACTTGCCGTCGCGCCGGATGACCAGGCAATTACCCGCCAGCTTGTACATGTCCGCCGCCCCCGCTTGAAGAATACCTGCTTGATTCGCCCGTCC
>CAZJCX010000033.1:10192-17344 GCA_964544425.1 uncultured Verrucomicrobiota bacterium | reverse complement strand
CCGCCGCCTGGGGCGGGGCTTTGGCGTCCCTGAAACCGGCGGCGCTGTGGCTTGCCTTGCCGGCACAATCCGGCGCGAATTCTTCCGTGAGCAACTTTTTCCCCAACGTCCTCGTCTCGGCAACCGCTACCACCGTCCCGGCAAGCAGAACGAGGCAGACGGCAAGGTGGATGCGCAGGCGGCGGCGGGAAATCATGCCGCACCATAAACAGCCGGTTTGGAGAAGCAAGCGAAACCACAGGACGTGTTTTCGAGCGTGTCGCGGGTGGTGCAGCGTGGTAAATAGCGGATCGGTATGGCCACGCAGCCGAAAACAAAAACGCGGCCGCGCGAAGCGGCGGCGGCTCCGGAGCGGTTCCGGAAGCGGGGGTTTCGCGAGCCAGACCGGGCGGCGTTGGTGTGGGGGCGGTTGGAGGAAGAGACGGTGTCGCGCCGGCAGTTTCAGAAAGTCAGCGCGCATCTCCTGCGGGCTTGTGGCCGAAGCGCGGATCCCGACCGGGCGTTGGTGAACTTCGAGCGTCTGGTGTCGGCATTGCCCAACGCGAGCATCCTGTACCGGTATTTGGCGGCCGCGCCTGACCGGCTGGATTTATTGGTGACGATTTTTGCGCATTCGCAAGCCTTGGCGGACACGTTGACGCGGGATGCGAAGTTTTTTCATTTCCTGATCGCGCCGCAGGCATTGGCGCGGCCACGGGAGAAAGTGTGGTTGGCAGCGGAGCTGACGCGGTTGCTGGCGGGGTGGCGGGCGGCGGAGGATCGGTACAATGTGGTGCGACATTTTCGGCGGCGGGAGATGTTGCGGATCGGCGCGCGGGATCTGATGGGACTGGCGCCGGTGGAGGAGACAACGCAGGAGTTGTCGAATCTGGCGGATGTGTGCTTGCAAGCGGTGTATGCGGTGGCCGTCGAGACATTGGCGGAGCGGTGGAAGTTGGCGGCGTCCGACCGGGCTCGGTGCGGTTTTGCGGTGATCGGCATGGGGAAGTTGGGCGGGCAGGAATTGAATTATTCATCCGATGTGGATGTGATTTTTGTGTACCGGGAGGAAGGGGAGTTCCATCCGCGGCTGTCCTATAGCGAGTTCTCAACGAAATTGGCCGAGGAATTTATCCGGCAGGTGGCGACGGCGGGTACGGAGGGGGCGATTTACCGGATCGATTTGCGGCTGCGGCCCGAGGGGAAGTCGGGGCCGTTGGTGCGGTCGTTGGAGAGTTGCGAGAATTACTACGCGGAGTGGGGGGAAACGTGGGAGCGGATGGCGTTGAGCAAGGCGCGCTGCGTGGCGGGGGACGCGGCGGTGGGGGCGGAGTTCATTGAGATGGTACAGCCATTTGTGTACGCGCGGCACGCCGGTGAGAATGTGATTTTGCAGATGGCCGCGTTGAAGGAGCGGATCGAGAAGGAGATCGTGCGGGAGGGGAATCTGACGCGGCATGTCAAACTCGGGATCGGCGGGATCCGGGAGATCGAGTTCATCGTCCAGTCGTTTCAGGTGTTGCGCGGGGCGCGGGTGCCGGAGTTGCGGCAAACGCAGACGTTACGGAGCCTGCCGGTGTTGGCAAAACTCAAGATGCTGACGGAGGCGGAGGCGCAGGGATTGGCGGAGGCGTACCGGTTTCTGCGGAACGTTGAGCATCGGCTGCAGATGGAGATGGAGTTGCAGACGCATCCGATCCCGGACGAGAAACACGCGCTGTACCGGCTGGCGCGGGCGATGGGGTTCCTGACGGTGGCGGCGTTCGAGGCGGAACAGGCGCGACAGTCGGCCACGGTGCGGCGGGTGTACGAGGGGATTCTGGCGGGGGCGTCGGCCACGGCGGCGGCACCGCTAAATGTGCCGCAGTTGTTGGAGCCGGTGGGGTTCGCGGATCCGGTCGCGGCTGAGAAAATCGTGGAGCATCTCTGGCACGGACCAGGGTTTGTGCATGTGTCGGGGCGGACGCAGGAAATTTTTTCGCGGTTGTTGCCGGGGTTGGTGCGGGAGTTGCAGAAGGCGGCGAATCCGGACGCGGCGTTGGCACGGTTTGACAAGTTCGTGGGCCGGTACGGGTCGCGCGGTCTGTTGTATGAGATTTTGACGCGCAATCCGAAGCTGGTGGAGATGTTGGTGCGGTTGAGCGACGCGAGCCGGTTCCTGGCGGAGACGCTCGCCCAGCGCCCCGAACTGTTTGACGAAGTGTGTCGGGGCGGGACGCTGAACGAGGCGAAGAGCGTGGACGCGATGGTGGCGGTGTTGGCGGCGGAGCCGGGCGCGGCGGCGACGGTGGCGCGGGAGTGGAAGCGGGCCGAGCTGTTTCGCATCGGCGTTGAGGATGTGATGGGGTTAGTGGATTTGGAGCAAGTGCATCAGGAGATCAGCCGGATCGCGGAAGCGTGTTTGCGGTTTGGTTTGGCGCGGGTGCAGAAGGAGTTGAAGCTGGCGAAACTGCCGTTCGCCGTCATTGCGATGGGAAAGTTCGGCGGTCAGGAACTGGGCTACGGCGCGGATTTGGATTTGTTGTTCGTCGGGGAAGGGGAAGGGGCGATTCGGGTGGCGACTGGTTTGATCAAGTTTATGGAGGTGCAAACGCCGGCGGGGATGTTGTTCAAGTTGGATGCGCGGTTGCGACCAGACGGCGAGAAGGGTCCGTTGGCGGCCGGGCTGGCGGCACATCGGGAGTATTATGCGAAGCGGGCGTTGTTGTGGGAACGGCAGGCGTTGACGAAGGCCCGGTATGTCGCGGGGACGCCGAAGCTGGGCGAGGCGTTTCTGACGATGGTGCATGAGGTGGTGTACGGGCGGGCGTTGACGGAAGGGGAGTTGGCGGAGATTCGACGAATGCGGCAGCGGATCGAGAAGGAGCGTGGCAATCAAAGCCGACCGGAGGGGGAGTTCAAGACGGGACCGGGGGGCTTGCTGGACGTGGAGTTTTTGGTGCAGGCGCTGCAGTTGCGGCACGGGGCTGCCCACCGGCCGTTGCGGACGGCGCATACGTTGGCTGCATTGAACAGATTGACGGCCGTGGGCGTCTTGGAAGATGAGCAGAGTTACCAGTTGCGAAAAAACTACTTGTTCCTGCGGAAGGTGGAGTCGGTTTTGCGAAGAGAAGAGGATATTGGGTTGTCGTCGTTGCCGGCGGACGAGGTGAACCTAAAATGTCTCGCCAAACGGCTTGGTTTTACGCAGAGTGAAGCGCTTTTGGGAGAGTGTCGGCGCGTGATGCAGTCGAATCGAGCGGTTTACAAAACAGTGATTGGTCTATGAATAAGGTCAAGGAGCGCATGTTGCGCGTGATGGTCGTGGATGATCAGGAGGGTGTGCGAATGGTTGTGGCCGACACGGTGAAGTTTGCCGGCCACGACGTGGTGGCGGTCGCAGCGGACGGGGACGAAGCCGTGGAACTCGCCCGGCAACACCGGCCCGACGTGATCATCATGGATGTGCAGATGCCGAAACTGAGCGGCCCCGCCGCGATGGACGCCATTTTGCAGGAGGGCACTGCCAGCCAGGTCATCCTAATGTCGGGCGAATGGCGGTCGGCGGGGTTGACCACAGCCGAGCTGATGAGTCGCGGGGCCACGGCGTTCATCGAAAAACCATTCAGCGTGACCCGGCTGTTCGAGTTGCTGGATGAATCGGCACGCGCGTTGCGCAAAGAGTAGCGTTTTTGTGCGTGCAAGGTCGGTCCACCCCGCGTACTATCCGGGCCAGTCATGACGACCAAAGAGCAACTCGTCAACCTCCTCATCCGCTACGGCGCGATCGTCGTGTTGGTCTGCGCCGTCGTCAACATTCACGCTGTCCTCCGCAACATCGAACTCTCGCGCTCCGTGGCCAAGGTGGAAAGCCAAGCGCAAGCGGCCGATTCGCAACGGCGCGCCTTTGAGGGCGTCTTGCGGGAATTTGCGAACCGAGCAAACACCGACTCGGTGATCCAGCAAATCTTTGCGCGGCACCAGCAGCCGGCGTCCGCTACCAAATAGGTTTCGCCATGAGTGATCCGCAACAACCCCATTTGGACATGAGCGACAATCCCGTTCGCGAACTCGATCCAGCGCCCGCGCCCGCCGCACCGGTGCCCGACCCCTTTTACCAGGTGCGCGTGCAAGTTGCCGGGCTGGGCGTGGCCTTTCTGATTTTGAGCCTGTCGTTCAGCGCGTATGTGTACAAACAGAACCGGAATCTCAGGCTGATGGTGGACGCTCGCCAACTGCAGATCAAGCAAGTCACCGAAACGCTCAAGCAGTGGACACCGGCGCTGAACGAGTTTGCCGGGTATAGCCTTACCAAACCAGAGTTGGCTGCGATCTTTGTCCGGCACGGGCTGCAAATCGGCACCAACGCGCCCCCCGCGACCGGCCGATAGCATCACGCCGCGGCGATTTCGAGCGCCGCCAAAGCGGCTTCCGCGGCGGCGGTTTCCGCCTGCTTCTTGCTGTGGCCCGTGCCGCGCCCGATCTCACGCCCGCGCCATTCCACCACCACTTCAAAATGCTTACTGTGGTCGGGACCCGATTCGTGGACGACCCGGTAGAGCGGATTGGACGCCGATTTGGCCTGCAACACTTCCTGCAACTGGCCTTTCGGATTGGTGCGCGGCGTGGTTTGCTTGAGGTTCCGAAACTCGTCCGCAAATTGCGCGAGGATGAACTTGCGCGCGGCGCGCATCCCGCCATCGAGATAAACCGCGCCCAGCAAAGCCTCGAACGCGTCGGCCAGATTCGACAAACGATCCCGCCCGCCGCTGCTTTCTTCGCCTTTGCCGAGGCGCAGGTGGCGGCCGAGTTCGATGGCTTGGGCGCGGCGGAACAGCGTGTGCCGGTTGGCCAAGTGGGCGCGCGTCTGGGTGAGTTTCCCCTCCGGCCAGTCGGGATGCAGCTTGAACACCCGGTCGGTCAGCACCAACTGCAACACGGCATCACCTAAAAATTCCAGCCGCTGGTTATGAGGAGCGGGGCCGTGCCCGTTCTCGTGGGCGAGCGACGGATGGGTGATGGCTTCGGTGAGTAAGTCGGGATTTTTGAACTGGTACCCCGTGGCTTCCTGCAATGTCGGCACGTGCATGATGACCCTTTCGTGAACGCGCGGCGGGAGGTTCACGCCCCGACACCCCCCGGTCGGGACGAAACGTCCAACAGCACCCTCGAATTGTACCCGGTGATTCCGAAAAATCGAGTCGGAATTTTACCGGCGTCCCGACCGCGGATGAAACCGGTGGTGGGTGTCTTTGAGTCGCTCGCGGTCGGTGTGGGTATAAATCTGGGTAGTGGCGATGCTGGCGTGGCCGAGCATCTCCTGAATGACGCGAAGATCGCCGCCGTTTTGGAGCAAGTGCGTCGCGAAGCTGTGCCGGAGCGTGTGCGGGGAGAGCGGTTTGGTGATACCGGCCGCGCGAGCATGCTTTTTGACCAGGCCCCAGATGGTTTTCGGGCTGAGTTTCGCTCCCCGATTGGAGAGGAACACTTCCGCCTTCGTGCTCAACGCCGGCCGGGCTTCCGTCTGATACCGGCGCAGCCAGTCCAACGCCGTCTTGCCTACCGGCACGATACGTTCCTTGTTGCCCTTGCCGGTGACGCGCAGGAAACCGGCTTCGGCGTTGATCGCGTTGAGCGTGAGCGCGGCCACCTCACTTACGCGCAGTCCGCTGGCGTACATCAACTCCAGCATGGCGCGGTCGCGCAGGCCGAGTTTGGTGCGGATGGGGGGAGCGGTGAGCAGCGCTTCCACGTCCTGGTATTCCAGCGAGTGAGGTAATGTTTTCCAGAGCCGTGGGGTTTCAATTGTCTGAGTCGGGTCCGCCGTGATGAACTTTTCACGCAGGAGGAACCGGCAAAACATCCGAATCGCCGCGAGTCGGCGGACAATCGTACGCACAGACAGGCCGGTGGGCCGCGGGTTGTCGCGGGCGGTCGTGCCGGGACGGCGTTGGTCTTGCAGAAAGGCGAGAATGTGATCGCGCGTGACGGCGTGGATGGCCGTGATGCGCCGGCGTTCGAGGAATCGGGTGAATTCGGACAGGTCTTCTGTGTAAGCGGTCCGTGTGTTGGCCGCGACACCGCGCTCGACCGCGAGATGATCCAGAAAGGCGGCCACCAACTCCTTCATGAGGGGCCGTTATTGAAAGAGATACGCCGGCAGGAAATAGAGCCGACCGGCATGAAGTTTGAGGGCTGCGGGGTGAAGTTCGACGCGCAGAGTGGGGTGGCGCGATTCGCCGACGAAACGGAACAGGTGTCGCAACGAAAAGGGCGTCTGGTAGCGGACGATCTTCGCGGATTCGGTGCCAGTCAGCTCCAGCGCGCGTTCGACGGCGTCCTCAAAGTAGCCAAGCTCGTCCACCAGCCCCGCTGCCAGCGCTTGCTTGCCGGAAAGGATGCGGCCATCGGCCATGCCACTCTTCAGAGCGTTGACGTCCAACTTGCGCTCCTCGGCCACGATGCCCACAAACTTATCGTACACTTCCATGATCAAACCTTGCACGAGCGTTTCCTCCTCTTCGGTCGGCTGACGCGTGGGATTGAGCAGGTCTTTGTACTTACCGGATTTGAAGGTGTGGGCTTGGATCCCGATTTTATCCATCAATCCCTGTAGCGTGAGCGTCTGCATGATGACGCCAATGCTGCCGGTGATGGTCATGTCCGTGGCGATGATGTGCTCGGCGCCCACCGCAACGTAGTATCCACCGGAGGCGCCGACGGAATCAATGCACGCAATGACCGTCTTCAACTCCCGCGCTTCGACCAACGCCCGGTACAACAAATCGGACGCGACGACCTCCCCGCCTGGGGAGTTGATGCGGACGATGATCGCTTTCACCCGATCGTCCTCCACCGCCTGTTGCAGTTGTTCCTTGAGATAGCCGACCATCCCCTCTTCTGTGGGGTACCCGTCCACTTCCGAGGAGATGACGCCGCTCAAGTAAACCACGGCAATTTTGTCCCGCGCCTGAAAATCACCGGCAAACGGCTCTTCGATCAACGGCACCCGGTGACTGCCAAAGTCCGGTCGGCCGCTGCCGAGCGCGATGGTGAACAGGACGAGATTGCCGAGGATGCTCAGAAACAATAGGAACGTCACTACGACAGAATACACGATCCAGCCCGTACGACGCGTCGGGGGCGAATTCAGGGGCGGTGTTCTGGCGAGTGCTGTTGCCGTTGTCGCTGCCA
>CAZJCX010000033.1:0-10182 GCA_964544425.1 uncultured Verrucomicrobiota bacterium | reverse complement strand
AGGGGCGGTGGGACAGTTTGCATGGCGGGACATTGACGGAGGAGCGGCAGTGCCGCAAGTGAAAAAGCCTTCGCAACCCGGTCGCCTTTCGCTACTATCCTGCGCCATGTTGCTGGTCATAGATAACTACGACAGCTTCACCTACAATCTCGTCCAATACCTCGGCGAATTGGGGGTGGAGATGCGCATCTACCGGAACGACGAGCTGTCCCTCGACAAAATCCGGGCCTTGCGGCCCGACCGGCTCCTCATCTCACCGGGGCCGTGTTCCCCACGCGAAGCGGGACTTTCCAATGAAATCATCCGCACGTTCGGCCCAACCATCCCGACCTTCGGCGTCTGTCTCGGCCACCAATGCATCGGCCACGTTTTCGGCGGCGAAGTAGTGCGCGCCGACCGGCTCATGCACGGCAAGACCTCGCCGATTCATCACAATGGCCGGGATTTGTTTCAAGACATGCCCAACCCCTTCACCGCAACCCGGTATCACTCCCTGCTCGTCAAACGCGACTCGCTGCCGGATTGCCTCGCCATCACCGCTGAAACCAACCCCGAAGGCGAAATCATGGGCCTCCGCCACAAAACGCTCCCCATCTGGGGCGTCCAATTCCATCCCGAATCCATCCTGACTCAGGACGGCAAAAAGATTCTCGCCAACTTCCTCCGCCTCACCACGTGAAGCGTTGGACTTGCGCCAACCACTGCTCGTAGGTCGTGACCGGCCGCGTATCGCTGCGAATGACCCACTGGAAATCCTTATCGGGCCACGCATTGCCATCGAAGTCGCCGGCGCGGACGTAGCGGATGTCAATGGACCACCGAATGTCCGGGCTGGTGCTCGGTAGCGAGCGGTGGAAGACGAGATTGTTGAAAATTAGCACATCACCGGGCTCCATTGGCAACGTCACCGCCTTCGATTCATCCACCACGCGGGGGTCGAGTTCGAGAAACTGACCTTCCTTGTCTTCTTGGCGGTGCTCGTACAACGGCGTGCGATGAGTGCCGGGGATGACCTGCATGCAACCGTTGTCACGATGCACCGATACCAACGGGATCCAACACGTCAGGATCAGTGACTTCGCCGATTCCGGACCCAAATAGCCGCTGTCCTGATGCCACGGCACAATCGTCAACTGCTGGTTCGGCAGTTTCGGCCGCGCATTATAGATTGCGTGGCCGAGCACGTCGCTGCCCAGCAACTCGCTGACTACATCCACCAAGGGCGGGACGCCATGAAGATCAAACACTTCCCGGCCGCCAACCAACTTCCGCCAGCCGCGCCCGAACTTCTTCGCGTGCGGCCCGGCCACCACCGCAAACCGGCGTTCAAACGGCAAGTCTCTTCCGATGTCTTCAATCAACCCCTCGTCTTGCAGTTGAGCGAGGAGTTGATCGGTCGCGCGAGCAAAAGCGGCGCGCACGCCGTCAATGGCAGACCGGGGCAGCAGGTTGCGGAGCACGAGATAACCTTCTCGCTCCCATTGATCACGTTGCGCAGCGGTGAGGGCGGATTGGATGGTTTGCATAGCGAAGAGAATAGCGGCGCGTCGGAAAACGTAAATTGCCCGCGTTCACCTTTGCTGGTAATATTTCACTATGTTGACTTGGCGTCTGCCACTCGGTGTTCCGCCGCTAATCTCGATTGCAGGTCACGCGCGACACGGCGCGGAGCCGGTCGAGCGGTTTCGGTTGCCGCACCTGTGGTGTGTCCATCTTTACGAGTATGAAGCGGAACTGCTGGTCAATGGAGCGCTCCACCGGCTGCATCCTGGTTCCGCCAGCATCTTGGCGCCCGGCGCACACATGGAATACCGGTTTCGTGGCGAATCACGGCACTTGTACGCGCACTTTTCCGTTCCCCATGCGGGACGACGGGCAGTCGTGACCGTGCCGGCCGTGCAGGATCTCGGGCGAGACTTCGCGGCGATCTTCGCGGTGTTTGAGGATGTGCCGCGTTGGGCGGCCACGCAACCCGACCGGGCGAGCGCGCGGTTGTGGGATATCCTTTGGCGGCTGACCGACCGGCGTGATCTCCCACCGGCTCCCGACGCGGTCGCTGCAGTCGCGCGTGTGCGTGAGTTGGTGGAAATCCACCTCGCCGAACCTCTCTATGTCGGGGACTTGGCGCGACGGGTTGGTTTCTCGCAGAATCACCTCACCCGGTTATTCCAGACCCAGATCGGAATGACGGTAGTGGACTACGTCCGGCAACGACGGCTCGAACGCGCACTGCATTTGTTGCGGCAGACGACGCGGCCGGTGAAAGCCATCGCCACCGAGGTGGGAATCCCGGATTTGCATCTCTTCAACAAGGTCGTCCGGCGCGCGTTCGGCAAACCGCCGCGCGCGTTACGTAGCCGTAGCGGCGGTCTATGACCGCCGCGACAAGAGAGGGCCGGGATCAGGCGGCTATCCGGCGTCGGTCCAGCGGACGAGATCGCTCAAGTTGGGGCGACCATCGTGGTGCCACGACAACGGTGGGCGTTGCATCTGGCCGATCGGACAAACGCGGTGGATGCCGAGCCTGGCGAGGTGACCGGCAAACTCCATCGCCCGTTCGTCGAGTGGCGCGAAGCCGACGCAGGAAATGACCGGCGCGAAGCGTTGGATCGAGTGCAGGACGCGCTTGAAGCCGTCAATCGGCTTCACGAAAATCATTCGATTCAGACATGACGGCGCGAAACTAGGATCGTCGTCGTAGATGAGTCCATTCATTCGGATTTTCGCTGGCCCAGACCGCGACGCGTTTGTCGGACTCCGACCGGAATTCATAGCCGGTGCGGACGGTGGTGATTTGAGCAGCCTCGACGTCGGTCAGCGGGCCCCGTGGGATGCGGGCGTGGTAGGCGGCCATCGCATCGGCGAGCGTGGCGGCAAATTTCTTCGGACCGATCTCGCCGCGTTCCTCGACGAAAAAAACGTGCGGGGACAGGCAGCCTTGCTGGTCGAACACGGAGGCGTCGAAGGCGGCGGCTTCGCAAAGTGGCGGCAGGTTGGCAGCGGTGAGGGCGTCCTTGGTGATCACGCCGAGACTGACTTTGTGGCCGTAGCCGAGGAACGGGATGCCGGTCGGGGCGAGCCGGCGCAGTGCGTTGATCGTGTGGTCATCGCCGTACGCGATGACGGCATTGGTGTCCGCCAGCGCGGCCTCCGTCACCGCCGAGTCAGTCCGCGACCATTCCAGCGGCGCAACCAAGTCGGCCAACTCGGGGTCCACATCGCGGAGAGACTCGACAAACAAGGCCGGGAAGATCGGGTCGTTGGACGATAACTTGATGAGGTTGGCCGCGCGTACCAAAAGGCCGCAGCAAATGCTCACGATCGCGGGGCAGGGGATATTGCCGGCCATGAACTGCGTGATGGTTCGCGGGCCGGTGGCGCGCGTCTTGACGCGACCGTGCAGGCAAAATTCATCGAGCACCCGGCGATTGGCAAGTTGCCGGTCCACCAACTCCCCCAGCGCTTCGTGGGTGATGGCGCTGAACGTGAGCGTCACGGCTTCATGAACCATTTGCGGCGAAAAGCCGGTGGGGCCGGGAGCGAGTTCGACGGCTTTGGCGCGCCAGGGACTGTCGGCGGGAATCCACCGGCTGGCCGTGGTGGCGAGCGCGTGGATGATCTGGTCGGTTGTCCGGTGGGGCAGGATCCGCTCACGGGCGTCTTGGGCCCGGAGTCTCGCTTCCTGCAGTTGCTCGACCGTGGCGCTCATCGGAAATCTTCCGCTGTCAGCGAACAGCCGCGCACCTCGGCGTGAGCGGCGCGGCCCACGACCTCGAATCCGTCACCGGTAGTGACGCCGAGGTCTTCCGTCTGAATGCAGACGCTACTCCACAAGTTGGCCAAATCCAAGATACGAATCATCCCGCGTTCTCCTTGAGCAGCCGGTCTGCCGGTGTGCGGATTGATCATCTGCACGCGCGCCCAAGCGGGCACGGTTTTGCAGGTCTGCAACCGGCTGTAGAACTGCGTGCTCAATTCTGTCATGCCATATTCATTCACGATCCACGTGACGCCGAGGTGACGATTGAGCAACTCGTACAACTCCGCCGGCGGCATCACCCGCGACCGGCCCTTGTACCCGCCGGTCTCCATCACGCGCGAGCCTGCCGGCAGTTGCAGGCGGAGATTCTCCGCGGCGCAATGGTCGAGCAGGTGGACGAAGGCGAATGCGGTCCCCAGCAGGAATACCGGCTGATGCGCCCACTGCGCCTCACACAGGTCGCGCACGAGCCGGTCGGTCTCCAGTTTGCCGCCGGTCACGAAGTAGTCGCTGTCCGCCGTCCCAAACTCCCGCAGAACCACGCCCAGCATGTGCGACAAAGAAGAATGGGGCGCCTCGGCCGGTGACGGCGTCAGCGCGTACATCGGCATCTTGCTGTAGCCGCGTTCGAGGAGCGCAGCCGAAAACGTCGGCAAGATGGCGGCGTGATACAGTTCCAGCGTCTTGAAGTAATGCTTCCCGGTTTTGTCCCGCGTTGTCCCGCTCGTGTGAAACTCGGCTACCGCCTCCTGCGGCGGAAAGCAGGCGATCGGAAAATCTTTGAATGCGCTCGTGGGGACGGCCGGGATTTCCTCCCAGCGGGTGACCGGCGGGTGCCGGTCGCAATACGCGCGATAGACCGGGTTGCGGTCATATTGAAACCGGTACGCGTCGATCGCGAGCGCCTCGAACATCTCCGTCTCCTCGCCCGTGATGAACGCGCGTATCCGCGCTGAGAGGTCGGCAGTCACACCGCATCATGTCCGGCAGGCTGTAAATTGTCAAAACCCGCGCCGACAGTTTGTCGGTATGGGTGACCGGCGGTGACAGGCTGTCACCCGATACGCATCGGCGCGTGATGCGCGATTTCGCCCGCTACTCGAAAAACACCAATAGAATCAATGCTTTGTGCCGGTATGGTTTGTTGGCCACGCGACTGGCAGCAGCGGTGCTAAAGACCGGGGGCAGAAAGGATCCGAGTGACTGCCCAACTTCCAGAGACGATCGCCACTGCGACGGGCGGAGGAACAAAAGTCAGCGTCGCGCAGGTGCTCGTCTATGAATTGCGGGTGCGCGACGCGATGAGCAAGCCGCCGATCACGGCGGCCCCGACTGACTCGCTGCGGCACATCCAGCACCTGATGAAGCAACACCGGTTTTCCGGTGTGCCCATCACACCCAATGGCCGGTTGGTCGGCTTGATCAGCATCGAGGACATCATCAGCGCGCTCGACCACGGCTACATCAATGACCCGGCCGAGAAACACATGACCACGAATCTCGTCACGTTGCGGGAACATTTCTCGCTGGTGCGGGCGGTGGCGGAGTTCGACCGACACGGGTTCGGTCGGTTCCCCGTTTTGGATTCGAGCGATCACCTCGTCGGGATGATCACCCGCGGGGACATCACCACATGTCTGATGCATCACTTGGAGAGGCGCGCAGAGGAAGCGGTCGCCCACGAGGCCGTGCTGGCGGCCGCCCGGCGGGCCGGTCAGGAAGACGAACGGATCGTCATCCGCGCGCCGGTCAAATCGGGGGACTTTGATCATGCCGGGCGGATTTCGCAACGGATGCGGACGGTGCTGCGGGATCGGGGCATTGATCCCGATCGTCCACGCGTTCGCGGCCGGCGATCTCAAGCGGCGCGCGGCCATTGTCGCGTACGAGGCCGAAACCAATATCATCATCCATTCTCTCGGCGGTACGATCACCGTGGCCATCGAACCCGATCGGTTGATTGTGGACGCGGTGGATACGGGGCCGGGCATTGAGCATGTGGAACTGGCGATGCGCGAGGGTTGGTCCACGGCCGGTGGGTTGGCGCGGGAGCTGGGATTTGGAGCCGGGATGGGTTTGCCCAACATGAAAAAGTGCTCCGATCGGTTCACTGTTGAGTCGAGCGATGGCCGCCCGACCCATGTTCACGCGGAGATCTTTCTCCAAAAGGCCGGAGGCCCCACGTGAGCGCGCATCCGCTGCCATCCATCATCCCGGCGCTTCAAGCCAAAATACTGACCGGCGGCGAAGCCGTGGTGATTGGCGGCTGTTACATCAGCGATCTGTTGAGCGATGTGCTGGCCAATGAAACCAGGCGTGTTGTGGGCCACGGTACAAACCCACCGTAACGTCGTCGCGGTGGCCAGCACACAGGACATCGCCGCCGTGCTGTTCGTCTGCGGTCGAAAACCGGAGCCGGCCGTGATCGAAGAAGCGCAAGAAGCCGGGCTGGTTCTCTTGACCACACCGCTGACCACCTACGAGGTGGCTGGCAAACTCTGGGAGGCAGGAATCCGATGAGCGCGACCCAACCATTAGCTGTGATGCCCACCTCGCACCCCAGTGGCGATCCCCGGTTCGCGTCGCTGGACGACACGATTCAGAGCTATCACGCCGACCCGACGGCGTTGATTCAAGTGTTGCACGCGGCGCAACAGTTGTTCGGCTATCTCAGCGCCGACGTGCTGAAGTACATCTCGACCCACCTGAAACTGCCGTTGGCGCAAGTGTACGGCGTCGTCACGTTCTACCACTTTTTCACGCTCGTCCCGCGCGGCAAACATCAGATCATGGTTTGCACGGGCACGACCTGTCATGTGCGCGGCGCCAAGCAACTCGTCGAACGCCTCGAATACCAACTGGGCATCAAAGAAGGCGAGACGACCAAAGACGGTCTGTTCAGTCTCTCCACCGCCCGCTGTATCGGCGCGTGCGCGCTCGCGCCGGCCGTGTCCATTGGCGATGACGTGTACGGCAAGCTCACGCCGGACAAGGTGCCGAAGTTCTGTCAGAAGGATTTGAAGAAGTATGTTTGAAGAACTTTCACTCCACATTCTCGACATCGCGACCAACTCGCTGGCGGCGGGAGCGCGAACCGTGGCCGTGGCGGTCGTCGAAAGTCGCCGCCATGACTGGCTGATTGTGCGCGTGAAAGACGACGGGCGTGGCATGGACGAGGCCACGCTGCAGCGTGTGCTCCGGCGACCTCACACCACCAAGCAAAGCCGGAAGAAGCCAATCGGCCTCGGCTTGGCGTTGTTGCGGCAGACTTCGGAGATGTGCGGGGGCACGTTTCACGTCCGCTCCGCGCCCGGTCAGGGCACGTGCGTGACGGCTTCGATGCGGCTCTCGCACATTGATTCCCCGCCACTGGGAAAATTGGCCGACACCATGTTTGCATTGAGCGCGCATGATCCCGCTGTGGATGTGCGGCTCCATTACCGGACCGATACCGAGACGTTTCAGTTCAGTTCGCAAGAAGGGAGACAGCATGAACCTCGCAGAACTCAAAAAGCTCAAAGACATGACGCAACGACAAGTCGCACTGCGTGAAGGCGGCAAGAAATATCGCGTCGTCGTCAGCATGGGTACGAGCGGCATCGCCGCCGGTGCCCGCGAAGTGATGACGACGATGCTCGATGAAATCGAGAAACGGGGTATTGACGACGTGGAGGTGGCCGTGACGGGCGAGATCGGATTGACCGACGCTGAGCCGGTGATTCGCATCGAGGAGACGACGGGCGAAAAAACCACGTACGCCAAGGTCAAACCCGAAGACGCCCGGCAGATTGTCGCTGAGCATCTGGAGAAAGGCGTCAAAGTGGAGAACCTCGCCGTTGGCAAACCGAAAGCCCAGGAGTAGGCGCTCATGATCCGCGCCCATATTCTCGTCTGCACAGGAACCGGATGCACAAGCAGCGGCAGCCTGCGGACCTGCGACGCGTTGGTGAAGGAGTTCCGGAAAGCCGGCCTGGAGAAGGAAGTGGAAGTCATCCAGACCGGTTGCATGGGCCGGTGCGATCTCGGCCCGGTGGCGTTGGTGCATCCCGACGGCACGTTCTACCACAGCGTCACCGCCGACCACGCCGCGAGAATCGTCGAGCAACATTTCGTGAAGGGACGCCGGTATGAAGCGCTGTTGCCCAAAGACCCGGTCACCGCGAGCGTCATCAACACGATGGCCGATTTCACGTTTTACAACCGGCAACGGCGGATCGTCCGCGACAACTGCGGGGTGATTGATCCCGAGAAAATCGAAGAATACATCGCCCGCGACGGCTATCTCGCCCTCGGCAAAGTCCTCACCGAGATGTCGCCGGAACAGGTCATCGAGGAAATCAAAGCGAGCGGACTGCGCGGACGCGGCGGGGCGGGGTTCCCTACCGGCAAGAAATGGGAAATCATGCGCAACGCACTGGAGACGCCCAAGTACGTCGTCTGCAACGCCGACGAAGGCGATCCCGGCGCGTTCATGAACCGATCGGTGCTCGAAGGCGATCCGCACAGCGTCATCGAAGGCATGGCCATCGGCGGGTACGCGATGGGGGCGAACCGTGGATTCATTTACATCCGCGCCGAATACGGTCTCGCCGTCAAACGCCTCTACATCGCCATCGAACAAGCCTACAAGTACGGCGTTCTTGGCAAGAACCTGTTCGAGTCCGGTTTCAACTTCGACCTCGAACTTCGCATCGGCGCCGGCGCGTTCGTCTGCGGGGAAGAGACCGCGTTGATGCGTTCCGTCGAGGGTCGGCGCGGCCAACCGCAACCGCGTCCGCCGTTCCCAGCGCAACGCGGCTTGTGGGGCCAACCGACCAACATCAATAACGTCGAGACTTGGGCCACGATTCGCCCGATCATCCTCAAGGGCGCGAAGTGGTATTCCGCGATCGGCACGGAAAAAACCAAGGGCACGAAGGTCTTCTGCCTCGCCGGTAAGATCAACAATACCGGCGTGGCGGAACTCCCCTTCGGCACGACGTTGCGCCAGATGATCTTCGATGTTGGTGGCGGAATTCCGAACGGCAAGAAGTTCAAGGCGGTCCAGACCGGCGGGCCATCCGGTGGCGTCATTCCCGAACAACATCTCGACGCGACGCTTGAATACGAGTCGCTCCAAAAACTCGGCTCGATCATGGGGTCCGGTGGTCTCGTGGTGATGGATGAGGACAGTTGCATGGTGGACGTTGCGCGGTTCTTCCTCGAATTCTGTTGTGACGAAAGCTGCGGCAAATGTCCGCCCTGCCGGGTTGGCACCCGGCAGATGCTTGGGATCCTCGAAAAAATCAGCCACGGCGCAGCGGACCTGGCCGACCTCGACAAACTCGAATCGTTGGCCGTCACAATTCGTGACGCGAGCCTGTGCGGTCTGGGCATGACGGCGCCCAACCCGGTGCTCACCACGCTGCGGTATTTCCGCGACGAATACGTCGAGCACATCGTCCACAAACGGTGCCGGGCGCGTGTCTGCCGCGACTTGATTGATTTCACGATCAAACACGACAGTTGCACCGGCTGTTCGCTTTGCGCCCGCGCTTGTCCCGTCGGCACGATCTTCAAAATTACCGGCCAGAAGAAGTATTTCATCGTGGAGGATAACTGCATCCATTGTGGGGCCTGTCTCGATGCCTGCCGGTTCGCTTCGGTGCTGAAGACCTCCGATGGAAACGACCACGTCGCGCCGCCGCGCCCGCTGGCGCTGGAAACCGCCCCGGGCCTCACGAAACAAGCGTTGGTGACCGCATGATTGCCCCCAAGAAGATCACCCTCACGATTGACGGCAAACAGTGTGACGGCACGGCCGGCCAGACGATCCTTGAGATCGCGTCGGCACACCAGATCTACATCCCGACGTTGTGCTACCTGAAACATCTCTCGCCGTGGGGGGGCTGCCGGATGTGCATTGTCGAGGTCAGCGGCTCGAACCGGCTCGTGCCATCGTGCGCCACGCCGGCCGCCGACGGCAGCACGGTGACTACCCACAGCGACCGGCTCCAAAGCCTGCGCAAAGCGACGCTGGAATTGTTGTTCAGCGAGCGCAACCACATCTGTCCGATCTGCCCGATGAACAAGGGCGATTGCGAATTGCAGAATCAAGCCTACCGGAGCGGTCTCGATCACATCGAACTCCCGTATCTGTATCCGTCGCTCCCGATGGATGTGTCCGGTAAGTTCTTCGGGCTCGATCACAACCGGTGCATCCTCTGCACCCGGTGTGTCCGCGCCTGCGAAGACATGGAAGGCGTTCACACGCTGGATGTCGCATTTCGCGGACAACGCAACCTTGTCGTCGTGGACTTGAACGCGACGTTTGCGTCGTCCACGACGTGCACCCGGTGCGGCGCGTGCGTCGCGTCGTGTCCGACCGGCGCGCTCTTCGACAAGGCGCAGGCGTTTCGCGGCAAGCTCAATGCGAGCGCGAC
>CAZJCX010000032.1:19552-21762 GCA_964544425.1 uncultured Verrucomicrobiota bacterium | reverse complement strand
AATCACAATTCGCCGCGATGGCCCGCTCCAGGGTCACACAGTCGGGGTTGGCGTTCGTGCCGCGAGTGAACCAGAACCGCGCGTCGCGTGTGAGGCAGCCCACACTGACCGGCTCGGCGATGGGGCGGAGAAACAAGGAGACGGAGACGGTTCGAGAACCGCCCGCCGGAATCACCAACGCGGAGCTGTTGTTGCTCCCGAAAAAATAGTTCACAGCGCTGTCGCCGCCGGTGCCGCCGCAGGTGCTGCCCGTGGTGGCCACGTCGCGAGTCGGATCAATCGCGTAGGTGAACGCCGTACTGTACGCGCTGGACCAGCAGACGTATTGCAGCAAGTCGGGCGCGGCCGGCTCGGGCACGATCCCGTCGGGGCCGTTGACAGTGCCAAAGATGTTGAACGTCGGCGGGTTGGCGTTGCCGTCGTTGTCTTCGATGACGTACGCGTCAAACGAGGGGAAGAAATACTGCGCCTCCACTGTGCGCGGTTCGCAGCTCACAAAATCGTCTTGGACGGTGTTCACGGGCTGGAAAATCGGTCCGTCGTCGCTGCCAATCTGATAGTCAATGTGATGGCGCACACCGACGCGCACGGTGGTGCTGCCGGTGTTCTCGATGGTCGTGGTCAACTCAATCGTCGAATCTTCAAACGACGACCCGTTGACGTTGAGATCCTGCACAATGCGCAATGAGTCCGTCCCCGTCACGTTATAGGTGGTGCGAAACCCCGTCGTTCCGATGGGTTCGACAGAGCCGAGCGGTCCCAATCCCACAACGGCATTGGTGGATGTCGCCGTGGCGTCCTGTACGTAATCCGTCCCGCTAGTGTACGAACGAATGGTCGAGAAACTGGTGCCCGGCGAGCCATTGCCGAAGATGACATTCAATCCGCCACCCGAGGGATGCAGCGGTCCGGTTGTGGCCGTGTATTGGCCAACATTACCGGTGTCGGCGACGTGGATCTGGTAATAGTCGTTCCCGGCCGTGACAACGGCTTCCACTGAACCGACGCCCGCCAACAGCCCCGCCGCGAGCCAGACTTTCCAACTCCGCACCTTCTTGAGTGGGGCAACCATGTTTCCCAAGTCCCTTTCTAGCGAGCAATCGCGGTGGCCTGCACGGCATCCTGTTTGGTTGGATCATTGACCGAGGTGGCCGTGATCAGGAACAAGTTCGTCGTGCCGCGCACCGCATTGGTGGTGGCGAACAAATCCACCCGCATGAATGTCGCGTCCCCGGTCAGCGCTGCCGGCGCCAACCGCCCGGCTTCAAACCCGCCGTTCGTCACTTCGTCCGTGATCTCCACTTCCGTAGTGGCGCCGAGGTAGTACCGGACCTGGAACCCGTTGGAATCGCCCGGTCCTTGAATCACGAACGCATCGGGCGTGGTGCCGGTGTTGCGCAGCGCAACGTAGTTGCGCATCGGCAATCGCGACCCGCGTCGCAGCCGATTGATCAACGTCTGGCCCGTCGCATCCGTGTTGATGATATTCTGCCCGATGAACCCGACGGCTTTCCCAGCCCGCGTGAAACGCAGGCGGTTGTACCGGCCAATCAAGTTGTCCGGCTGCGAACTCAACGCATTCCCGATAAGCGTAATCAGATGCGGACTGCCGGCCGCGTCGTTGGTGATCGCCAGCGTCGCCGTGCGACTGCCGCCTTCCGTGGGATTGAACGTCAACGTGACCTGGCAGGTTTGGCCGGTGGCGATGTTCGCGCACGTGTTGTTCACGATTGCGAAATCACCGGGGTTGGTGCCGACGATCCCCACGCCGGACACGACCAAGTTCGTCGTTCCGCAGTTGGTGATTGTGACGCTGACGGGGTCACTAACTTCGCCCACCACCGTGTTGCTGAACGTGACACTCGTGGCGGCCAGACAAACTTTCGGAGTCCGGATGAAACCGGTGCCCTGCAACGTCACGGTCTTGGGCGTCGGCCCGGCATCACTGAAGATGCGGAGCGTGGCGGTCCGCGTACCGTTCGTGACCGGCGTGAACTGGATCGTGAAGGTGCAGGTGCCGTCCACCGCGATCGGGCTGCCGGATTGGCAATCTTCGACCACCGTAAAGTCATTCGAGCCAGTGCCGGTCACGGTCACGTTCGTCACGTTAAGCACGGCCTGACCGCAATTGGTGAGGATCACCGATTGCGGCGAGTCGCTGCTCAATTCGCCGATCGCCGTGTTCGTGAAGACAATCGCCGCACTGGTGC
>CAZJCX010000032.1:14432-19440 GCA_964544425.1 uncultured Verrucomicrobiota bacterium | reverse complement strand
GCGCAAACAGAACCCGCACGGTGCAGGTGCCGCCCGGTGGGATGAGGGACCCGGCACACCCATCGGTCTCGATCACAAAATCGCCGGTCACCGCCACGTCGGAAATGTACACATTCACGGCGGAGTTGTTGGCGAACGTCACGGTCTGCACCTCGCTCAACAAGCCGACCATGGTCTCGCCGAACTCGAGCAAGGCCGGTGACACGCTGATCAGCGGCGCGGTGGCATTGGCCCGCAGTACGAGCCGGCCGCCGTTGCCGTTGTTGAACGGCTCGGCGACGATGTAGTAGGTGTTCGATCCGTCGGCCGTGAAACTCAAAGCGGAATTGCCGAGGCCAGCCGCGTTCGTGGAAATCACTTCCACCAAAGTCCCGCACTTGCCGCCCACGAAAACCGTTTGCGGCACCGTCTGCACTTTCCAAACAGACAGCACGGGGCTGAACTGGCTGCCGGTGGTGGTGATGTTGAACGTCGTGCCCGGCGTGGGCGTCTCGATCTTGAAAAACGCCTCCACTCCGCCTCGCGCCGCCGACGGACTGGGGTGATTGTTGCTGTAGTTCGTTTTATTGACGGTGTTCGTGATGATGACCGGGAACGAGGTGATCTCCCACGCCGTCTGGCAGGTGTCGTTGGTTGCCGGGTTTGGCACATCGGACGGCGCGTCGTTGGTCTGCGCGTTGTACACCACGAGCGCGAAGTCCTGGTCGAGATCGGCGCCGACATTTGGCACGCCGTCCCCGGCCACGTTGAATGCGCGCACGACCACCCGGTACGGCGCGCCGGCGGTCACGGCTCCACCCGCCGGCAAGAAAACGCTCTCCACATTGTTCACGTCATCAAACGGAGCTTGCGCCACCGAGACCGAATGCGGGCCGGCGAACACGTTGCCCTTGTAAAGTTTTCCGCCGATCGTGACTTCCAACTCCAGGTTGTTGACGAGTTGGACGAAAGTGTTGGGATCACCGGGCGCATCGGTCCAAGCCAACGTCACGCGGAACGGCCGGTCGTTGCTGGCCACCAAGCCATCCAATTCGTAACTCTGGCCGGTGCGGCTGAAGTACGTCTGCTGCGGCAAGGGATTCGTCGTGATCAAGCCGGTATCCAATGCGCGCGGCGTGCTTTGATCGCGCACGACGCGCGACACCCGGTCGAACATCCGTTGCAGATCCATCATCCCCATCCCTTGCGCGATGGACGGCAACGTGTCGAGCGCGCCGGGGAACAGCGGGTTTTGCGTTTCCAAGTACCGCGCCGCGTTCAGCAGATACGCTTTCGTCAACGCGGGCGAGGGGGGCAACATTCCCATTTCATTCTGAATCCACCACCACAACAACTGCGTGGCACCGGCCACGGCCGGCGCGGCGAAACTGGTGCCGGAACTGCACTCGTATAACTCGGTATAGAGACTAACCTCCGTTGCAAAATCGCCGCACGGATCCTCGGGCGCATTGGGATTGGGACCATACCCGGTTACCGGTGAGTAGGTCGCCTGCGAGTTGGCGCCATAAACCGACGCGCCGGGCGCGACGATATCCGGTTTGAACCGACCGTCGCGCGTCGGGCCGAACGAATTGAAGAACGAAATGTCGGTCGAGTTGTCTTGGTCGGACTGGAACGGGAGACAGCCATCACTGGGCCGGACATTCTCCGATGCGCCGACGGTGATGATGTTCTTGGCGGTCGCCGGTGGCGTGACCAAGACGTCGCCAAACCCACCGACCGCGCCCACGCCGTTGGCGTTGCCGCCAGCGAAAACCATGATCATTTCCTGGTTGAGAGGCGACGGCCCCGGGATGCCGCCGCTTTCCAAGTTGAGAATCGCGTCACGAGTCAGTTGATCGTAGGCCAGCGAATCGGAGTCGTAGATGCCGTCGTTCCCGTTGACGACGAGGATTTGCCCCCAACTATTGTTGCTGATGCGCGCGCGGCCGATGTAGGCGCGCAAGATCGCCGTCAGCGCTCCGGGGAATGAGCCTTCCGCGCCACCGGGACTGGAGCCGACGCGTCCGAACGGGTTAATGCCGGTGCCGAACCGAAAACCGCCGAAGTCTGTTTTCGTCACGCTCTTCGGCCAGGGCGGATTCGCCGGGGCGTTGGTCTCGACGATGCAAACCTCCGTGCAATTACTGGTGATCACGGTGGTTGGCGTGGTCGTGATGAAGTTGGTGCAGAGAATCTCCGCGCCAACCGGGAAGCAAACCACGATATTGGTTTGGATGTTGACGACGTTGGTGCCGGTCGTGCATTCCTCCTCGAAACGGATGGTGTACCGATTGATGACCTCAGTCGAAACATCACCGGCTCCCGCGACGATGGATGCGACCAGTGTGCCGTGCCCATCGGTGTCGTCGCCCGCCGTCCGGTACGCAATGCGCGATGATCGGTTCAGCAGTGCCGCCGCCAGCGGGTCCACCGTGCTTCTGATCATGTACTCGATCGACGGCACCGGAAATTCATAGAAATCCGGGTGGATGACATAGAGGTTTTCCAGAATCGGATGGGTCTTGTCCAACCCCGAATCCGCCACGTCCACAATCGGATACTGCTCGCTATCCGTCGAGAAACCAAGGTTCAGCAGGAAATCAATGTAATCCGTGCCCGGCGTCGGCGCGCGGCCCGGCAACGCGTTTGTGAACGTCGCCGCGATCAAGCTCGCCTTCTCATCCAATCGGCCGTAGTGCGGCGCTGCTTCCACCCGCACGACATCTGGCAACGCGGCGATGCTGGCAATCGCGGCGGCCGGCACTTGAAGGTGAAGTAAAATTTCGTTCCGTGCCGCTTCGGCCGGCTTCAATTCGTTGGTCGCCAACGCGCGGACCTGGTTCAGCGCCGCGGGATTGTCTTTGGCCACCGCCACCCGGACCGAAACCAAACCCGTCCGGCTGCGAAGCGTCTCTTGCACCTTGTACTCGGCCCGGTAGTCGCCGACCCATTGAATGGGGCCTCGCGGCGCCAACTGGTCGCGGATCTTCGCCGCCGCGTTGACATCCACGCGGACGAGGTAAGCGTTGTTCGGAATGTAACTGACGATCTGCGCGCCGGCCCCCCTGGCCGCGACGCTCCGGTAAAATCGGTCCCGCAAACTGCACGAGACAAAGTTTCCGGCCGCTGGCAACCGTCGGCAGGACGGCGGCCGTCGTCGCGGTGTCGAGGGCCTCGGTTTGCAGTTCAATGACATTGAGATAGTTGGCTTTGCCGACGCGGTCGCCGAGTCGGGCTTGCAAGGCGGCCAGTTGCGCATCGGTGGCTTCCGCCAGCCAATAGGAGCCGTAGTCGCGGACGGTGGTGATCCCGCGCGCGTTCAAATCCCGGATCGTGTCCGTCGCGTTCGGATAGATGAGCACCTTGTTGGTGCGCGTGGTTTGGGCGGGAGCGGATGCGGCGGCACCCAGAACTGAAATCCCCAGCACCAGTGACAGCAAACATGGCCATCGAAACATATTCATAAACTCGCTATTCCTCCGTCTTCGCCTACACCGACGTGTGAGAGGATTAACATGGGTTGCAACGGCATTGCAACCAAAGTTTCCATCTTTTTCCCGACTCACTCCGTCGGCGGAACCGATTCGTCGCTCGCCGCGGCCAGCCGGGCTTTCGCGGTCGCGCTTTGGACGCGGGTCGCGGCGCGTTCCTTGGCTTGCTGCCACAACGTCGTCAGCGGTGGCAGCCCGGTCCGCTCCGCCAACTTCTGATCGGTCCGCGTCTTCATGTATTCCTGCCAACAATACCGGGCGGCCGTGAATGCGCCTGGCCACCGGTCTTCCTCCCCGGCCACGATCCAATACGTCGCCTGCGACAAAAGCCCTTCCACCATCGCCAGCGCCTCCCGCTGGCTCATCTCTTTGACCTGCTCGCGAAACTCCTGACGGACAAAGGTCTCGAAGGTCCGCGCACTCGTCGCGTCGGGGTACTGCTCGCGCATGGAATCAAACGCCGCGCGCGCCTGGCTGGTGTAGTGGTTCACCGCCAACACCAAAATCGCGTCCTTCAAGAAATTCCGGTGCGCGCTCTGGATGCTCGACTCGTCTGGGTGCGCCTGCCGCGCCGCCACGTACGCTTTGTTCACCGTCTCGAACGCGTCCGGGTTGGGCGACGGTGTGAAAATGTTCTCCGCCGGTTCCACCACCAGCCGACCGGTCCAGAAATTGTCCTGCATGGACTGGAAGATCATCCGGTCGATCTGAACCTGATCAAATCCGGTCGCATACGGCCGCCCCCGGTACGCCCAATAAATGGCATGCGCGGCCGGCAACCGCCAATCGAGCGGCCCGTACTGCGCGTCCACCGCCTGCATCAACGCGGGATCGAGCTTGTACTGCTCGCGCAGCCGCTTGACGCGCGGATCGTCGGGATTCGCTCGCGCCCAAGCGTAATCCGGTTGGGGTCCGTCGAACAGTTGTTCCATTTCTTCCGCCCACGCGCGCTTGTAGAACAAGTGCGCTTGGTCGAGAATATTCCCCATCTTATGCTGGAAAATCCAACCTAACTCCCGATGCAATTGCGCATCACCCGGATTGTAGAACAACCCCTGATCGCGCATCAGTTCAAACCCGTGCTTCACCCACCGCCAGCGGTCGGCCGGATCATCCAACAACACGCTGATGTTGTACGCCATGTTCCAGCCGTGAAACGCCCAGACCAACGCAAACCGCGGCTCCAGCTTCGTGATCCAATCCGCCAACTGCACCAGCTCGAAATACTTTTTCTCCTCCTGCAACTTCGACGCCCGCAGCCATAACACGTCCGCGATGATCCCCCGAAACCCGCCCAGCGCCACCGACGTGAAGCTGACCAACGGCGGCGAATTCACCAACGGCTCCTCCCAGTTCAGCCGGTACTCCCGCCGCATCTGCAACAACGGCGCATGCTCCCGCCCCGCCAGCCACAAGCTGCCGAACGCCACCAAGAGTAGCAACGCCGTCTTCATCATTCCAAGGGCAACGCCACTTCCCGGCGATTAAACAAAAACGTCGTCACCACCGCGCAAATGCCGGAGTAGATCACGATC
>CAZJCX010000032.1:9894-14389 GCA_964544425.1 uncultured Verrucomicrobiota bacterium | reverse complement strand
CGCCACCGCGCTCCATTCCAGCGCCCGACCGGCCGTCAGATACTCCAGCACGTTCGGCCCCTGCAACGGCTGCACGATCGCGCTCTCCACCCACAACACCTGCCGCAGGACCCAGTCCAACGCGCCCTCCCCGGGCTGACCCTGCGCGGCGCCCGAAAAGAAAGTCCCCTTCTCCGCCGCGAGCGTCGCCACGTAATCCCCCGCTTTCACCAGCAACAAAATGTAGCCGGTCACCAGCCCCGCCACTGGCAATGACAATAAAGTTCCCGCCGAAACCGCCACCGCGCCGACAAATGCCAGTTGCGTCCACGCCAACAGCAAACTCCGCAACAGATTCCCCTCGAAACTGCCGGCATACGTCTGCAACTCGATCCCCCCTTGTGGCTCGAACAACACGGCAATCGGCAGCGGATTGATGTTCGCATATTCCACCGCCACCTGCCGGCTTCCGCCGAACGCGCTCACGGGAATCGCCACTGCATGCGCGCCGTCCGTCGCGTTCACCTGCTCCAACTGAAACCGCTCCGCTTTGTCCACCGGCCCCACCAACCACACTCCCCGCACGAGCGTCCCCTTCGTCACCTCCGACGAACTGAATTTATACCGCAACACCACCGGCCACTCCCCCGCCGGCACGGCCGGCAGCGCAAACGTCCACGTCCGCTTGTACCCCGGCGGCACCGTATGCGCCCCGCGAATCAACGATTCCGCAATCGCCTGCATCACCTGCTCCTCCGGCTGATTCGCCGGCAACGTGCCCGCCTTGCTTTGCTGCTCGAACACCCGCCGCGCATCCGCCGTCACATCAAGCGGTACCGGGGCCAGGGAATACCGGGCCACCAAAATCTGCTCGCGCAACTCCCGCCGCTGCGCCTCCGAGAGCCGGTCGGGCGTGATCTTCCACCGGATCATCCCGTATATCGCCGCGCCGCTCACCGCCAACAACGCCGCGTTCAACGCCACCAACCCCAGCCATTTCCCCAACCACACCGCTCCGCGCCCCACCGGCTTCGTCAGCACCAGTTGAATCTGCTTCGCCTGCACCTCGCTCGACACCGCCGCGCACCCCGCCCACCACGTTGCGATCGAAAGGATGATCAACACCGCCCCCAGCGTGTACGTCAACCGCACCTGCACCTCCCCGGCCAACGTCCCATCGCTCTTCACCGTCAGCGGCAACCCGATGATCGCCAACAACAACAACGCGAGCAACACCCCCACCACGCGCGACCGCACCGCGCTCCGCACCGCCATCAACGCTATCGCCAGAACCTGTTTCACAAAAATGGTAGGGCGCGACCGCCGGGCGCGCCGTGGGTCATCACAACAACCTCTTCAACTTCTCATCCGCCTCGCGGGAGCTGTTTTCCACCGCGACCGGGCTGGCGGCCGGTGGGGCCAGTTCCCCGGTGGTCTTCAAATATTCCGCCACCCCCTGCGACGGTCCGACACCCGACGCCTCTTTCGCCTCGCGCCGCGCTTTCTCGACCACCTCGATAAAAAACTGCTCCAAATCCCGCTGCGGATGATCCACGTCCGGCTCCCGCCCCAATTCCGCCCGCACCACCGCCAGCACCCGCTGTAACACCGCGCCGGTCACCTCCTGCGGCAACGTCAGCCGGTAGCGCTCCCGCTCCTCCAACAACTCCCGGATCGTCCCCTGCGCCTGAATCTGCCCATTATACAATATGGCCACCCGATCGCAGATATCCTCCACATCGGCCAGCAGGTGCGACGAAAGCACGATCGTCTTCCCCCGCTTCGCCAGCGCCACAATCAAATCCTTCACCTGCCGGCAACCCAACGGATCGAGGCCGGAGGTCGGTTCATCGAGAATGATTAGGTCCGGATCGTTGATTAACGCCTGCGCCAAGCCGATCCGCCGCGCCATGCCTTTGGAAAATTCACCAACCGTCCGCCGCCGTGCGTGCTGCAGCCCGATCATCTCCAGCAACTGCTCAATCCGCATCCGCCGCTCGGCGGCATTCAAATCGAAGAGCGTCCCGTAAAAATTCAACGTCTCCTCGCACGTCAGGTACGGATACAGATACGACTCCTCCGGCACATACCCGATCCGCGCCTTGATCTTCACCTCGCGCGGCGACTGCCCCAACACCCGCAAATAACCGCTCGTCGGATGCAACAACCCCAGAATCATCTTCAACGTCGTGCTCTTCCCCGACCCGTTCGGCCCCAACAACCCAAAAACCTCCCCCGCCCGCACCGCAAACGAAACCCCCCGCCCCGCCTTCACCTTCGGCCGCCGCCAAAAATCCCGAAACACCTTCGTCAGGTGCTCCGCTTGGATGATGGGATGAGAATCAGAAGCTGTCATTCCGGTGGTCAATGGGATTGACGCTAACATTCCCACTGGATGCCTGCAAACTCCGTTTCAGGCCGTCCATCGCATCACCTACCGGCCGCCGACCACGACTCGACTTGCAGGCCGGTAACGCGGCGAAACTCCGCAACATTATCCGTCACAAGGGTCAACCTGTGCGCCACCGCATGGCCGGCAATCAGCAGGTCGTACGGGCCAATAATCTGCCCGCGTTGCGCCAGATCCGCGCGAATCCGGGCGGCAGCTTCGGCGGCACTGCGGTCGAAAGGCAGTTCATTCACCATGGCAAGAAGTTTGGCCACCTTCTGGCGTTCAGCAGCCGGATCCCGGGTTTTTTCCACACCGCAATACAACTCATAAACTGTCACCATCGAGACGGCGACATCGGCCGGCGCAAGCCGCCGAAGCTGGTCGAGGTAGCCAGGTCTCTGACGAAGCACAGCCACGCAGGTATCCGTGTCGAGCAAGTGCGTCATACCGGCCAGTTACCAACTTTTCACAGCCGGCAACTCGCCTTGGGGGTGACGCTGAAAAGACGGGTCATCAATCCGGAGCGACTCAAAGAAATTGTCCGGCCACGACGTGGGTTTCAATGGCTCCAACACCACTGCCGCCCCCTCGTGTCGAACCGCGACGGTCGGAGTGGGCAGTTCGACACCTTTCGGCAGCCGCACTGTCAAATGATCGCCTTCCCGAATGACCGATGCCGTTTCCATGACGCCGTATTCTAGCTCTAGACCATTGATCCCGCAACGTGGATTTGACCACTCCGCTACCTAGACCGGCTCGTCATAGCGGAGTCTGGGACGAGATTATTGAAGGGACAGCGCGATTCTTGGGCAGCTTCCAACTCCTCGCCCAAGCGGATCAGGCGTGCGCGACGGGAACGGTCTCGGTCCGGTCGGCTTGGGTGCGGTGCGTGGCAATCGCCTCGACGCGGTGGAGGGTCTGGGCGGAGTAATACTTACGACCGCACTTGTGGCAGACACCGACCGGCACATCTTCGAGGATGACGAAACCGCGCGCGTGGCGAAAGACTTCGCGAGCCAGCGTTTTCTCGCCGACCGTACCGTCGCACCATTCGCAGGGATGGCCAAAATTACTCATACAATTTCATAGGCGGTGATGATCAGCACATTCTGGCGGGTGTTGAAACGAGCCGCGACTCCGATCCGAGTCCTACGGTCGGCACCGGTGCCCTCGATAACATAAACTGTCCCGCGTGGATCATCGTTGTCTTCCCGAACAATCTCGCCCGTCAGGATAGTCGTTTCCACATCAGCCAGCAAGAGCTTGTCGTCGGCCATTTCATCGAACGCATGGTCGGTGACCTCATACCGCCATTCACGAACAAGCTGCCGAATGCGCTCGAGATTGTGGGTTGGCATCTGTCACACCGCTGTTTGCCTCTTTGCGTGTTAGCTCAACTCCCCGTTGTTGATAGGGCGGGTTGGCTTGACGCGGCAGAGGTGGAGGGCAGCATTGCCGCTGCCTGCTCCAATTCCTCGCCCAAGCGGATGAGGCGGGCGCTGTTGAAGACCACCACCAGCGAGCCGACGTTGTGCATGAGCGCGGCGACGATGGGATTGAGGTAGCCCAGACCGGAGAGGACGAGGCCGACGACGATGAACAGCGCGCCGATGCCCAAATTTTGATAGATCGCGGCGCGGGCGCTGCGGGACAAACGGATCAGGAACGGGAGCCGGCGCAGGTCGTTGCTCATTAGTGCGATGGTCGCGCTGTGGATCGCCACATCACTACCGGCCGCGCCCATCGCGATGCCGGTATCCCCGGCGGCGAGCGCCGGGGCGTCGTTGACGCCGTCGCCGACCACGGCGACGTGATAGCCGGCGCGTTTCACGGCTTCGACGAACTCCACTTTTTGCTGCGGCAGGCACTCGGCTTTGAACTCGGCGCAGCCAACCGCACCGGCCACGCGCTGCGCAACGGACTGCCGGTCGCCGGTGATCATCGCGAGGCGTTTCACATTCAACTCGGTCAGTTCCTGCAAACTCTGTTTCGCCTCGGCGCGCGGTTGATCTTGGAGGCCGACCCAGCCGAGGTATTTGCCGTCCCGAGCGACGAAGATTACGCTGTAGCCTTCCGTCTCGCTCAATTCGGCGCGGTCCATCGCGGCATCGGTCACGCCGTTGG
>CAZJCX010000032.1:8596-9775 GCA_964544425.1 uncultured Verrucomicrobiota bacterium | reverse complement strand
GAGCATCAACCCGGTGTCCTTGGCGAGCGCGACCATAGCGACGGCGGCGGGGTGGTTGCTGAATTGTTCGGCGGCGGCGGCGACACTGAGCAATTCCGACGGGGCGACGCCTTCGCGCGGGGCCAACCGGGTCACGCCAAGCTGGCCGGTGGTCAGGGTGCCGGTCTTGTCGAACACGAACGCGTTGATGCGGGCGGCGGATTCGAGGTCAGCAATATTCTTCACGAGCACGCCGAGCCGGGCAGCGGCGGAGAGCGCGGCGACCATCGCGGTTGGCGTGGCGAGAATCACGGCGCACGGACAAGCGATGACCAAAAGGGAGATGACGCGGTTCCAGTCGTCGGTGAAAAACCAGACCATCGCGGCGATCATGAGGATGGCCGGGGTGTAGTACGCGGTGTACCGGTCAATGATTCGCATGATCGGCAACCGGGTGCGTTCGGCGGCGAGGATCAAATCGCGCACCTTGCCGATGGTGGTATCCGCGCCAACGCGCGTGACAACGACCTCGACCATACCGGTCAGGTTCTGTGTGCCGGCGAAAACTTCTTCCTTCGGCCCCTTGTCGCGCGGAAGTGATTCGCCGGTAATGGTGGATTCGTTCAACGTGGTCCGCCCGGTTTCAATCGTCCCGTCCGCCGGCACGTTCTCGCCCGGCAGGATGCGGATCCGGTCGCCCGCCCGCAACTGGTCGGCAGCGACTTCTTCATCCTGGCCATCCCGCAACAGCCGGCGGGCGGTCGTGGGCGTGAGGCGAATCAGACTTTCGATCGAGGCGTGCGCCCCGGCGGCGGTGCGCGTCTCGATGACCACCGAGATCAACATGAAGAACGCGACCACGCCGGCGGTCCGAAAATCGCCCATCACAAATGCCGCAAGCACGGCGAGCGCGACAAGTTCGTTCATCCGGATTTCGCCCTCGCGCAAATCCTCCAGCGCGGTCTTGAGGATGGGGATGATGAGAATGACCGCGCCAATGGCGGCGCTGACATCGCGGACGAGCGGGTTGGAGGGGTACACCCAGCCGGCCAAGTACGAGTTGAGCACGAACGCTGTGCCGATGAAAATCCACAGCAACAATCGCGGCCCCATCTCCTCGTGATGATGGTCGCAACACGCGCTGTCGTGGTCGTGATCGTAGAGTTTCGCTTTGCTGCGGGTTTGCATGGGTCAATGGCT
>CAZJCX010000032.1:4561-8581 GCA_964544425.1 uncultured Verrucomicrobiota bacterium | reverse complement strand
CTGTCGGCGTGGAGGCAGCGTGGCGCCGGAGCGCCGCGGCTACATGGCGTGTAAACTTTCATCAATTTTCCTCCAGCCACGGCGACTTCGCCTCGCGATTGATCAACAACCGCAACTGTTGCTGGCTGCCGCCGGCCGGCAGTACAAATTTCTCCTGGGCGCTCGCCATCGCGCGCCGCACGCTGTCCTGCAGGAGCGTCCGCGCGATCACGTCCGGGTTCTTCACGTATTCGGCGTGGACCTTGTTGAAATAATCGGCATCGGCGCTGACTTCGCTGACAACGCGGCGCTGGTACGAAGTGGCTTCCGCCAGCAGCCGGGCGGCCTGCCCCTGCGCTTCGTTGCCGGTGCGGGCCGCGTAGCCGCGCGCGGCGCTGATCTGTTCGCTGCGTTCCTGTTCCGCCGCGATGACTTGATTGAACGCATCCGCCACTTGCCGGGGCGGGGTGACGAGCAATAATTCCACGCCGACAATCTTGATGCCAAGCCCGAGTTGTTGGCTGCGCCGCACCACATCATCCGCCACCGTCGCGCGGAACGTTTCCAGATCCGTCCGCAACGCCCGGTCGATCGTGAACCGGCTCGACGCGCGTTGAATGGCGTGGTCAAGTTCCCGGTGCATGATGGCGCCGAGGTCGGTGAACTGAAATTCCGCCACGACCGGGTCCTCCACCTGATACCGCACCACCCAGCGCGAATGCATCAGGTTCGCGTCGCCGGTCAGCGAGTACCCATCCTGCCCGGGCCGCAACGGCGCATCGCCGCCGGGCGGCTGGTTTGGCATCGCAAATGTGCCGGTCTCGATGGATTGGACCTGCTCGGTTTTCACCCGCACGATCTCGCCGATCGGACGCGGGAACGTCCAATGAATCCCCGGCCCTCTGATCCGCTCGCCTGCGGCACCGGTCATCTTTCCAAACACGAGCACGATCGCCTTCTCGTCCTGCTTCACGATGAAAATGCCGGACACCACGTACAGCGCCAGCAGGATGACCATCACCACGCGCAAGACGCGGAAGCTGACGCGCAACGCATCCGCCAGCGCCTCGTTACCGGGATCCCTCGTTGTCGGGAGGTGGCTCATTTCTTTTTCGGCAACCCACCTTCGCCGCGCAACAGATCAAACGGCACGTACTCCGCGCTGATGACCACGGTGGCGTTGGATCGCAGGCTGGCTTCGAGCGATTCCAATTTCTTCAGGAAGTTCGCAAACTCCTCGTCTTTCTTAAAGGCATCGAAATACGCCGCCGCCTGCGCGTCCGCCTCCGCCTTCGCCCGCTTCGCCTCCGCTTCGGCCTTCGCCAAAATCTGGTCGCGCTGACTGTCGGCTTGCGCGCGGATCTTGATCGCCTCCGCCTCGCCCTCGGACCGGTACCGCTCGGCGATTTCGGTGCGTTCCGCGCGCATCCGCTGGAAAACTTTTTGCGTGATGGACTCCGGCAGGCCGAGTTTGCGAATCCCGAGGAACTCGACCTGCAATCCGTACCGCTCGGCCGCCTCCGGCTGCACCGCGGCCAGCATTTGGCTTTCGATCTGTTCGTAGCGGATTTCATCCGCCTTCACGTTCACCAAATTGCTGAAGGGGAACTGGCCGAGCGTCGCGTTCTTGTGATGCCGCAACAACCCGTCGAGATTGCGCTGCGCCCGGTCGGCATCGCCGACGCGCTCCAGAAATTGAATCGGTTCCTTGATCCGCCATCCGGCATAAACCGCGACGATGATGTTCTTCCCATCCTTGGTCAGCGTCTCCTCGAACGGCCCCTCAACCAGCTGCGTGCGATTGTCGAACTGATACACGCGCTGGACCGGCCACGGCCACCGCAGATACAACCCGGCCTCCGTGATGGCGCGCACCGGCTTGCCAAACGTGGTGACCACCGCCACGTCGCCCTCGCGCACCGTGAACAAGACTTGGAGCAGCAGGAACAAGCCGGCCACCAACAGACCGACGATCAGTAGGAGCGAATTTCGTTTCATAGAAACCTTGGGTAATGACGAATGACGAGTGACGAATGACGAAAGAATGTCGAATGGGGAATGACGAAGCTCACCGGCGCCCCTTTCGCATGATGGCGGCGAAGATCAAGTGCAGTTCCTTCGCTTCCTGCCAGAGCGGACGGGCGTCCGCTTTCAAGCCCGGCTCGGCGGTGGCGACCATGCGCAACCAGTGTTTCGTTTCGCGAGCTTCCTTCTTGCAGGTTCCGATCTTGTTGAGGAATTCCTTCTTTTGAGACAGCGTCATCTGCTTCGCAGTAGTTTGCCCCCACGCTTGTGCCGGCCCGCACAAGCTGGCCGATCAACGATGTGTTCACCGGATTCACAGGTATCTTCTTTGCAGACGCGATCACGTGCTCTCCAAACAACGCCGTCCGCTCTTCCAGGTCAAATTTGCCGTTCGCCATTTCCCCCTCGTCATTCACCCGGTCATTTCTTCTCCGTGGGGCCCAAGTCGAACAGATCGGGCGACAGTTTCTCTTCCAAATTGATCTGAATTACTTCCGAATCCGGTGAAGCGGCGATGATGTATTTCCGGGCGTCCTTGACCGAGTCCCGGAAGGTGGCGAGGTAGAGGCGCGTCTTGAAAACCGACGGCGCTTGCCGATACGCTTCGAGGCGCTTCAGGAACCGGTCGGAATCAGCGGCGGCAATCTCGGCGCGTTCAACGGCATACGCGGCGGCGGCGGCGGTCACCTGCGTGGCTTCGGCGTCCGCCAACGGCAACACCCGGTTCGCATCCGCGCGCGCGTCGAGGATCGCGGCTTCGCGTTCCTCCACCGACCCGATCACCGATTGAAACGCCTCCGCGATCTGCGTCGGCGGATGCACACCTTCGACACCGACAAAGGCCACCCGCACACCCAACCCGAGCCGGTCGGCCTCCGCCTGTAACCGCGTCTGCAACACCCCGGCCATTTCCCGCCGCCCCTCCCCCATCACGTCGAACAACCCGCGCGCCGCCGTCGTCTGCGTCAACACCCGGTACGCCGCCTGTTCCAGCACGCGACCCGGCGCGGCGTGGCCGTACGCGTATCGGCGAATATCGGCGATGAGATACTCGACTCGCACGTTGAACGACACCAAGTTCACCGGCACGGCATCGCCGGCGTCGGTTTCGGCACTCGCGGTCAGAAACTGATCCTCCTGTTGATAGTGTGGCACCGTCCACAAGATCGTGGACTTGTCCGCACCCGCCGCGCCGTGCGCGGCGTCTTGGTAGCCGATCTCGAAACTCTGCACGCGCTGCGCCGCAAACCGCCGCACCGTCTCAAATGGCCACGGCCATTTCAGGTGAAAACCGCTCGCCACATCGCGCGCCGGTTTCCCGAACCGCTCCAAAATCGCCGCCTCACCGGGATCGAGAAACACCAACGTCGAAAGCAAATACAGCACGACCAACTGAAACAGCACCAACGGCAATAGCGCGCCTTCGAGAAACCGGTACAGCCACGTCTCCGAAACCTTGAACCCAAATTGATAGTCCAACGCCCCCGCCAGGTTTTTCGCCCACGCCGCCGGGTCGGCCAGCAACCCGCCCAACCGGCTCTCGGTCGCGTAATTCAACTCCTGACTGCGCCGCGGCCGGTAGAGTTCCCAGAGGAACTGCAGCACCGTCTCCACCGCCACCACGCCGAGCGTCACGATCAAAATCCGCGCCGCCAGCCGGTCGGCCGCCGGGTGCGCCTCGCTCGCCGCAACCACCGCCACCGCGCCGAGCACCGACGCCAACGCCACAACGCCCAAGGCCACGCCCGGCCCGCGCAACAACCGTTCGGCCCGACCCAACCCCAGCAGGTACCGGCTCAGCAAGAAGGTCAGAAACGCCTGTCCGCCCAGCAACGAGGCGGCCATGAAATGGTGCGACGCGAGCGACCCGCCCGCCGGCAGGGTGCGCCACAAACTCCAAGCCCACGCTCCCAGCCCCCCGGCGACGATCACCGCCACCGCCGGCACGAGCAACTTCTCAAACTGTTCGCGGCTCCGCGCGATGCTGAATGCGGCGGACTTCCCGGCCCCTTCCTC
>CAZJCX010000032.1:734-4508 GCA_964544425.1 uncultured Verrucomicrobiota bacterium | reverse complement strand
CGGGCCAGCCGTGGCCGCACCCAAGCCAACCCGCACAACACCGCCGCCCACGCCGTGAACGGCAGCAACGCCGTCAGCGAAAAAAGATGCGCGCGCGACGCGAGAGCCGCACCCGCGACCAGCCACACGACTGCCATTCCGCCAGCCAGAGCGAGAATTTTTTCGCTGCGCTTGTCCATCCGTCAGGGGCGCAGTATGCACAAACATCTTCCGGTCGCCAAGTAAAAGACCGGTGCGAAACGCCGGGGCGCCAGTTGAACGGCCGGAACGACACGCCCGGTGGGCCGAGCGTCCCCGCGAGACCAGCCCGGCAGACTCGCGGGGACGCTCGCGCCACCGGCACCATGTTTGCCGCCGAGACGGGGGCCTCCACAACGGACTGCCCTGCGGCGTCCGCCGTCCGGTCGGCAGCACCGAAGTGGGCGATGCGGTTACTGAGTGAGGGCGTGGAAGAGGATGTTTTCGCCGAGGGCGAGGCTGCTCGGCGCGTCGCAGGCGAAGGCGTATGGACTTGGCGAGAGTTCCCAGCCACCGGCTAAACCGTACGGGCTGTAGATGACGCCGAAATGGCCGTTGATTTCCACGGCCAACAACGCGGGCGCGGCGGCGGATTTGCCGGCGAGTTGCGCGGCCAGCGCCGGAGTGAGACCGACGGCGGGGATGCGATTGGGCGTGCTGAAGAGCGTGTGGCCGGTGGGCACCGGCGCAAGCGACGCGCCGCCGAGCGCCTTGGCGAGTTCGCGCCGGAATGATTGATCAAAGGCGCGGCGGCCACAGCAAGCTTCGGCGAAGAGCAGGCCGCCGTTCTGGAGAAATTGGCGGAGATTACCGGTTTCGGCGGCGGTGAATCGGAAATCTTCGTGGCCGGTCAGGTAGAGCACCGGCACATCAAAGATCGCCTTGTCAGACAGCCGCAATTCTTGCCGGGCGAACTGGACCGGAATCTCGGTCTTGCGATTGAACTGTTGCAACAGCACGGAGAGCGCGGTCTGCCGGGTTTTCCATTCGCCGTCATATATAATATGGCCGATGGTGAACTTACCGGCGCGTCCCGGATCCTTGTCCACAAACTCCAACGATTGCGCGAGATTCTTGGCCCACACGCGTTGGGCGGTGGCGTAGGCGAGGAGATTGACGCCGAGCTTTTGCGCGGACTCGATGCTGAAGCCGCGCAATCCATCGTCATCCACCGCGTCCCAGCCGATGTCCATGCCCCAGCGGGAGACGACGGCGACCGTGCGACAGTTGATGGTGACGCCTTCGAACCACGGGTCGGTGCCGTTGTAGCCGGCGTCACGGACGCCGCGCCGGTACTGGATTTGATTCAATTCATAGTACGAATGGAAAATCGGGTGGTCGGACGCGAGACGCTGAATCGGAACCTCCGGGAAGACCGCGGCCAGTTCGCGTTTGGCGGAGTCGTAGAACGGTTTGGATCCCATGCCGGGGTTGAAGATGATCATGCCGCCATTGAGCAGGTACCGGCGAAGTTTCTGACGCTCGCCGTCGTTGAGGAAGAAATGAAAATGGCCGGTGCGATACAGAATCGGATTCCGCTCCGGGTCCTCGCTGATCTCGCCAAAGGACTTCACGTCCATCGAGAAGTGGGCGTTGATCATGTCCTTCAACGTCTTTAGCAGGTTGTTCAAATCATTCGGTCGCGCCGCCCAATCAATCGTCCCCCGGTCGGAGCGGATTTTGGTGAACATCACCGGCGGTTGTGGAGGCTTTTTCTTTTCGGAACGAGCCTGCGGAACCACCGGCGGCCCCGGGTACGGGATGAAGGATTCACCGGAGGCGATCTGGGCCGGGGGTGGCGGCGGCTGTTTCGGTTTCTGCGGCGGCGGCACAAACCCCGGTTCGTTCGACCCATCGCCCTCGAAGATCATCTGCCCGTGGGCCGACACGACTACCACCGCACACAAGACCGCCGTCCACTTCATGCCGGTATCATGCGCGCCCCATCCCGGATGTGCAAGCTGTCTGTCCAAGAGAACTCGCGGCACTGCCGCCGGGACGGCGGCCTCTACAACCGGCAACCGTGTCGTGGCCGCCGTCCCGGCGGCAAGGTGGACAGCGGTGTCAGGATGCGCCCCTGTCCACCGCGTGCCTGGACGTGTCCACCGGAGCGAACACGCCCCGCGCGCGTGGTAACCCGAATCGCCCTGCAATCCAAAAGTTACAAGGGTTTGCAAGCCGCACGCAGCGCGGCTGTTTCGCACCACTGCAACCTGTCGCGCCCTGCTCCGCGGACCGGTTGGCATGGCGACCGCTATTCACTGCGCTCGGAGTAGCACAGGTACAGGGTTACCACTGGTCACGTCTCGCCAGTGGCGGGGAAGTCACACGCAACAGTCTGGGAAGGGTTATAGGGAATCGGGCATGGTCGTGGCAGATCGAGACGCAACAATTGAACAATCCATTTTCCGCATCGCGGAATCAGTGACGCCGGTCGTGAATTGGCGCGCGATTTGTGCGCTCACCTGCTCCACCTGCGCGCCGCGTTCCCCGACCAGGCGACCGAATGGTACCTGCACAGTTGCGAACTGCGCGCCCAGCAACACCTCCGGCAAATCAACGACCAACCGCCGGCCGAGAACCGTTGGCTCCCGGAGTTAAAAGACAAAACGTTCGTCGCCCGGCTCACCCCACGACTCACGTCCAAACAGCAACAAGTGCTCGCGTTGCTGCTCGAAGACATCGGTATGCGCGAAGCGGGTCGCCGCCTCGGCGTCAGCCACGTCGCGGTGATCAAACACCGCCGCAAAATCGAGCGGGTCGCCGGCAAACTGCTCGCCACCGGTGCCGCCGCGCTGCTGCTGCTCGCCCCCAACGCCACGGCGGCCACGCGCACGAAGGCCGGCAGCGGCACGCAACTCAACCTAAACGCCGCGTGGACCGGCGGCACCCAGCCCGGTGGGACCGACACCGCCTTGTGGAACAACACGAGCACCACCGGTAACCACACTCTCGGCGACAACCTGATCTGGGGCGAGCTTGAAATCGCCAACCCCGGCAACAGCATCACCTTCCAAAACACCGGCGGTTTCACCCTCACATTAAATGGGGTGGCGGGCGTCGGGATTGACATGGGTTCCGCCACCCGTGACCTTACCATCGCCGCCAGCCTCGCGTTGGGCGCGAACCAAACGTGGAACGTGGCGGCGGGGAGGACGCTCACCATTTCCAGCCTCAACGGCGCCGGTTTCACGCTGACCAAGAGCGGCAGCGGAATCCTGGCGATGGGTGCCAACAACGTGTTCACCGCCACGGCACTCGATTTGACCGCCGGCACCCTGCAACTTAACACGGCGAACAATCTGACGCGCACGTTCGCTCTGGCGAGTTTGTCCGGCGCGGCGGGTGCCGTCATCAGCCAAGGCGGAAACAACGCCATCACGACTCTAACGGTCGGTTCCAATAACGCCGACACGACTTTTGCCGGCAATATCTCCGTCGGCGGCAACCCGAACACGGCCCTGGCACTGGCGAAAACGGGCACCGGCGTCCTGACTTTGGCGGGTGATAATTCCAGCACTAAAGTCAGCATGGCCATCAACGGAGGCACCCTCCGCCTGAACAGCACCACCGCCCTCGGTGGCGGCAATCTGACAATCAACGGCGGCGTGCTGGAATTGCAGAATCCGACTTCCTTCACCCGCGCGCTCGGCACCGGCGGCGGCCAAGTTCAAATCACGGGCGGCGTCAGCGGGTTTTCGGCTTTCGGCGGCGCGCGCACCGTCAATCTCGGCGGCGCGGGCGGCGCGATTACAT
>CAZJCX010000032.1:0-724 GCA_964544425.1 uncultured Verrucomicrobiota bacterium | reverse complement strand
CAGCACGTTTGCGCCCTCGACGCTCGTGCTCAACCAAACCACGGCCGACGCCCAGCTCACTTTCGTCAACGCGCTCAATCTCGGCAGCGCCACGCGTACCGTCGCCGTCCACGCCAACACCGCTGAAATCAGCGGCATCCTCTCCGGCAGCGGCGGCGCGCTCACCAAGAGCGGCAATGGCACGCTCTTGCTGACCGGCAACAACAGCTTCACCGGCCTCACCACCATCAACGCCGGTACGATTCAAGTTGGTCACGCCAGTGCGCTCGGCTCAACCGCGACCGGAGTGAGCATCGCCAGCGGCGCAACGTTGGACTTGAACGGTTTTGCCGTGGGCACCGAAGCAGTCACGATCAATGGTGGCGCGCTCGTGAACAGCAGCGTGACCGCGGCCAGCTTGGGCGGTGCGGTCACACTTGCCAGCGCCAGCACCGCGGGCGGCACCGGCAACCTCACGCTGAATGGCGCAGTCGGCGGCGGCGGCCCGCTCACGAAAACGGGTGCGGGGGTGCTGACCTTGACCGGCAACAACAACTATAGCGGCGGCACCACCGTCGCCACGGGAACATTGCGCGTGAACAACACGACCGGCTCAGGCACCGGCAGCGGCGCGGTCGCGGTGCAAAACGGCACGACGCTCGGCGGCACAGGCAACATCTCGGGAACTGTCACCGTGGAGACTGGCGGCAAGCTCGCGGCCGGTAACAGCGTCGGCACACTGAAT
>CAZJCX010000031.1:17586-21811 GCA_964544425.1 uncultured Verrucomicrobiota bacterium | reverse complement strand
TAATAGTCCGACAGCCGGTTGTAGCTGCGTACGAACGCGCCGGCAAATGGACCCGCAGGAATGGTGTCGCGCAATGCCAGCAGTGCGTCGCCGGGCTCGACCATGCAGATGAGTTCCTCGCCGCGCCTGATGATCTGGCGCGGCGCGCCGTTCATGTGCACGCGGCGCTCACGCTGCTCACCGTCCACGCCCATGTGCACGATGCGTACCATCCGCGACCGGCGCAACGCGGCGAAGGTCGTCCCGGCTCCGGGCAATTGATTCGTTGGACCGAGCCGGTCGCTTCTGCCTCGCGCTGGGTGGTCCACGCGATCTGCGTTGATTCTGCTGCCGTCATTGCCGACTGGAACATCGCCGGTACGAGCATCGAAGGCCGCGAACGGTGGACACTCCGCATTGACGGCGACCGGTTGCACATTGAAGAGACGAATTCCCAGCAAGCGTTCACCATCGCCGGTAACTCTCTGACCAAGGACACGAAATCATGAAGATCGGAACAGAAACCTTCGCCGCGCGCCGCGCCCGGCTGCTGGCGCGTCACGCCGCGCTGACGGAACGCTTGAACGAGATTGACCCCACCTGGGACAATGGCGTGCTGAATCGTTACCGGCATCCGGTGCTGACGGCGCAACACGTGCCGCTGGAATGGCGGATTGATTTCGACGAGAAGCGAAATCCCCGGCTGATGGAACGACTCGGCGTCAACGCGCTGATGAATTCGAGCGCGATCGAGCACGAAGGGCGCATCCTGCTCGTCACCCGCATCGAGGGCTACGACCGGAAATCCTTCTTCGCCATCGCGGAGTCCGCCAGCGGCGTGGACCGGTTTCAGTTCCGCGACGAGCCGCTGGTGTTTGCCGAGAACGATGACCGGGAGACGAACTGGTATGACATGCGGCTGACCCGGCACGAGGACGGCTGGATTTACGGGACGTTTTGCGTCGAGAAGAAGGATACGAGCAAAGGGGAAGCTGATACGTCTGCCGCGCTCGCATCGTGTGGGATCGTGCGCACGAAGGATTTTGTGAAATGGGATCGCCTCCCGGATCTGGTGACGCCGTCGGCCCAGCAGCGCAATGTGGTGGTGCATCCCGAATTCATTCAGGGCAAGTATCTGTTTTACACGCGCCCGATGGAATTCTTCATGCACGCGGGCGGCAAGGGCGGCATCGGCTGGGGCTTGGCGGACACCATGAACGGCGCGGTCATCAAGGAGGAAACTGTGATGGAAGAGCGCGTCTATCACACGATCAAAGAAAGCAAAGTTGGTCCCGGCGCGACGCCCATCAAGACCAGGGCCGGTTGGCTGCACATTGCCCATGCGGTGCGGGAGAATGCGGCCGGTATGCGTTACGTGCTTTATGTCTTTCTCTGCGATTTGAGAGAACCGTGGCGCGTGATTGCCCGGCCCGGTGGCTATCTGCTCGCGCCGGAAGGCGAAGAACGCGTCGGCGATGTGTCCGATGTGTTGTTTTCCAATGGCGCGGTGGTCCGCGAGAACGGCGAGTTCTATCTTTATTACGCGTCCTCGGACACGCGCCTGCACGTCGCGACTACGACCTTGGACGCGATGCTCGATTACACATTGAACACCCCGCCCGACGCGCTGCGAACGGCGAAGTGCGTGGCGCAACGGATTGAGTTGATCCGAAAAAATCGCGCGATTCACTTCCTTTGACGCGCCTGAAACAAGGCGGGCTGTGCATTTCACTAAACTCGTTCAATTCAATTGAATGCGCCGTCAGACCGCGTAGATTCTGCAACATCAAGACCGAGTTGTTGTGGTTGAGCCATGGTGCTTAAACGATGCACAAGAGTCCGATGAATCCACACCCGCCGCTGGCTGGAGTCCGGTGCGCCGCCTTGCGATGGATCGCGCGGCACGGGTTCACCTTGGTGGAATTACTGGTGGTGATCGCGATCATTGCCCTGCTGGCGGCGCTTCTGTTGCCGAGCCTGAACAAGGCGCGGCAAAAAGCTCAGGCGGCGAATTCACTCAGTCAATTGCGGCAGATTCAGTTGGCGAACAGCATGTATGCGTCCGATAACAACGGGTGGTATATCCAAGCCAAGGCGGAGATTTCCACGGGAGTGTATCGCATCTGGCCGGAGAACCCGAACTTCTACAAGCACCTCGGACAAAAAGGCACGTGGAACTACCCGAACTTCCCCCGAATGTTGCACAGTCCACTGGTTGATCGGACCGTGGTCGTGATGTCGTACGGATATAATATCACCCGGGGGACGGTGAATGGCGCCAATAACAACGTCACCACATCCCGCCATGAGTCCATGGATTCCCCCACTACGGTTCTGGCTTTTGCCGAATCCCAAGACATGCAAATTCTCATGAGCCAAGCCAACGCGTACACCGGCGTCGAAGGCTACGGCGGGCAGCGGATCGCCTACCGTGCCGGCGGAAACACTCTCGCGGTGTTCCACGACGGTCACACGGAAACTTTGTCGCGCGCGGCCGTGGTCGGCAACACCAACCTCTGGGGTGCCAACGCCCCCATCTGGTAGCTGGGCAGCATTGTGCTTCCGCCCTGTCGCCGACGGAGGTAGTTTCGTTCCCGCTGCGGTGCCGTCGGCCGCTGGAACGCGGGTGCCAACACACACTTGATGGCTCACGCAGATTCCAAGGCGACGGCCGCGAGATTGCCAAGCGCACCGGTCGCTGATATACGTGGTGATGCAACGGTGCCCAAACGCGGCGCCAGCGCATGCGGGAGAGGTGCCAGAGCGGTTGAATGGGCTGGTCTCGAAAACCAGTATGGGCCTCACGGTCCATCGAGGGTTCGAATCCCTCCCTCTCCGCCAGTTTTCTTATCATGAAAATTTCACGGGCTGTCATCACAGCTGCCGGTCAGGAACAGGCAGCCACTCCCCTCCAGCGGATTGTGGATCGGGATGGAGTCGCCAAATCGGCCTTGCAGGTCATTTTGGAAGAGGCGCGCAGCGCGGGCGCGGAAGAGATCGCGGTCGTGGTGCGGCCGGCGGACGTGGCGCTGTTCAAGTCTGCGGTCGGGGACAGCGGCGCCCGAGTCGAACTCATTCCGCAACCGGCGCCGCTGGGTTACGGTCACGCGCTGTGGTGCGCGCGGCAATTCGTCGGCGACGCCCCGTTTCTGCATCTGATCTCGGACCACTTGTACGTCAGCCACACCGCGCAACGGTGCGCGGCGCAACTCGTTGCCGTGGCGAGCCGGGAGAACGCGGCGGTTTCCGCCGTCCAGGCGACGCGGGAAAATATGCTGCCGTATTACGGCACCGTCGGCGGGCATCGCGTCGCGCAGAGCCGGCAACTGTACGTCGTGGAAAATGTGATCGAGAAACCAACCCCGACGGAGGCCGAGCAGAAACTGATCGTGCCCGGCCTGCGGGCCGGTCATTATCTGTGTTTTTTTGGGATGCACGTGCTGACGGCTGGCGTGATGGAGTTACTGGATGTCGCCGTGGCCGCCGCGGGCGACCGGGGTGGTGTGCAACTGTCCCCGGCGCTGGCGGCGCTGGCCGGCCGCGAGCGCTATCTGGCCCTCGAAGTGGCGGGAAGCCGCTACAACATCGGGGTGAAGTACGGCCTGCTAACCGCGCAGCTCGCGCTGGCGCTCGATGGCGCCGACCGCGACGAAGTGCTGACGCAGTTGGTCGAACTGCTCGCCAAACAGAAACGCGCATGAGCGGCCGGTTCGTTTCTCTCATCACGGCGGCCGACCCGGCGACCCGCGATCAGGCGCTCGACGCGTTAGCCCGCGCCGCAAGCCGGGCGGAGTTGCTGGCCGAGTGCGCCGCGCTGGATGCGTTCCGCCGGCAAGCCGACAATCTTTACGAGCGGGTCCGGGCGCTGTTTTTCCTACGCGATCCACCGGTTTCATCTGCCCCAAAAGCTGACGTCACCCGCTGGCTTGATTCCCTTCAGCGGCTATGAGCATCTGCTGCAACGCCGGTATGAGGAAGCGATTGACGTGTTTCGGTCGTCGGAAATGTCGGACGGGATTTGCAGCGCGTTGGCGGCGGCGTATCGCGAGTTGGGGTTTCAGACGCTCGCGAACCAAGTCCGGCGCAGTGTCCGGTCGGTGCGCGGGAATCAATGGATGTTTCGGATCGGCCACCCGGCTGATCAGCCCTTGCGGATTCGGCCGGAGTTGCTCCGCCGCGGCGAGGCCGGGACGTATCCGATTTTGTGGGAGCGAACGCCGGTGCGGATGGATTTGTCTCACAGCGG
>CAZJCX010000031.1:16971-17566 GCA_964544425.1 uncultured Verrucomicrobiota bacterium | reverse complement strand
GGGGATGGATTTCCCCGCCGGGGCGCGTGTGCTCAACATCTCGATTGATCTCGCCGTCCACGGTCGCGACGCCGCGCCGCGTCCGCCGGTCGAGGCGTATCTGCGCGTGATCGATGAGCCGGTGTTGCGGTTGACGAGTGTGGACTTGGGTGCGACGGCGGACATCGCGGATTTGAGCGAGGTTTTCGATTTTGCGCGCGATCATCTCGGCCTGCTGAAGGCGGCGATCATCGCGGCCGGTATCATTCCGCCGGGCGTGGAAGGTTCCGGTGAAAGTTTGCGGGACTTGCTGGCACGCGTGGTCGGCGCGGGGCGCGGTCTGGAAGTCGTCAGCCACGTCAACCACATCCCGAAAGGTTCTCGACTGGCGGTCTCGACGAACTTGCTGGCGGCGTTGATCACCGTGTGCATGCGGGCGACCGGTCAAGTGGCGTCGCTGACCGGGTCGCTCGCAGAGAACGAGCGACGGATCGTCGCCGCGCGCGCGATCCTTGGCGAATGGCTCGGCGGGTCCGGCGGCGGTTGGCAGGATTCCGGTGGGGTGTGGCCGGGGGCCAAATTGATCAGCGGGGTGAACGCGGCGGAGGGCGACCCG
>CAZJCX010000031.1:10137-16917 GCA_964544425.1 uncultured Verrucomicrobiota bacterium | reverse complement strand
GGTCAAGGTTGGCGCGCGGTTGCGAGACAGTCTGGTGCTCGTTCATGGCGGCATGGCGCAGAACGTCGGGCCGATTTTGGAGATGGTGACAGAGAAGTATTTGCTCCGCTCGGAAACCGAGTGGCGTGCCCGGCAGGAGGCGATGACGATTTTGGACGAAGTGGTCGCGGCGTTGGCAGCCGGGGATTTGCGCCGGATCGCAACGGCGACCATGCGGAACTTTACCGGACCGATCCAGCAAATCATTCCGTGGGCGACGAACCAGTACACCGAGACGTTGATTCAGCGGGTGCGCCAACAGTTCGGCGCGGATTTCTGGGGCTTTTGGATGCTCGGCGGGATGAGCGGCGGCGGGATGGGTTTTATCTTCGATCCGGCGCGCCGCGCGGAGGGGCAAACGGCGTTGGCGGAAATCATGAGCGCGGCGAAACGCGAATTGCAGGACGCGCTGCCGTTTGCGATGGAGCCGGTGGTGTACGATTTCGCGATCAACGACCGGGGCACATGGTGCGACCAATGCGCCTTGTTGCCGGCCGAGTACTACGCGCTGATCGTTCCCGGCTTGTTGCACACCGACCGCCGCGCGCTGAGCGTCGCCCGCCGCGCCGAGTTGGAGCAGTTCGGTCACGCCTGCCGGACCCAGCCGGAATTGGGCGGCTTGGTCGCCACGATGTTTGACCGGCTGTTCCCGCGGCCGCCGGCCGCTGCTGGTCGCGGGCAGTTGCGGGAGCGGCTGGCGGAACTCGGTTTCGACATGAGCAGATCCGGCAGGATTTGCAGGCCGGGCGCATCGGCCTCGCGCAAAACCGGCTGCCGTCCACCACGCTCATTGAAGATGTCCGTGAGGAAGATGTCGTGCCGGCCGATGGCGCGCATTGCGAACTCGGTCTGACGGCGTTGCGCCATGGCGAGGTCGGCGTGGTCACGTTGGCGGCGGGCGTGGGGAGCCGGTGGACGCAGGGCGCGGGTGTGGTGAAGGCGTTGCATCCATTCTGCAAGTTTGGCGACCGGCACCGCAGTTTCCTCGAAGTCCACCTCGCCAAGACGCGCCGCCGCGCGCGGCTGGCCGGGGCGGAGATTCCGCACATCGTTACGACGAGTTACCTGACGCACCAGCAGATCGAACGGGCCGGTTTACCGGTGATCCTCTCGCCCGGTCGCGCGGTGGGGTTGCGGCTGATCCCGACGGTGCGCGATTTGCGGTTTGCGTGGGAAGAGTTGCCGCAACAGGTGCTCGACGAACAGAAACAGAAAGTCCGCGAAAGTCTGCACGCCGCGTTGATCGGGTGGGCGCAGCAGGCCGGTGAGGCGACGGACTACACCGACAACGTGCCGTCGCAATGTCTGCACCCGGTCGGTCACTGGTTTGAAATTCCGAATCTGCTGCGCAACGGCGTGCTCGCCGCCCATCCCCGGCTGCGCTGGCTGATGCTGCACAACATTGACACCACGGGTGCCGACCTTGATCCCGCGTTGCTCGGCCGACACATTCACCGCGACGCCTGCCTGAGCTTCGAAGTCATCACGCGGCGCATCGAGGATCGCGGCGCCGGCCTCGCGCGCGTGAACGGGCGGGTGCGATTGGTCGAGGGGTTGGCGATGCCGCGTGAGGCAGACGAGTTTCGGCTGCGCTACTACAATTCCATGACCACGTGGATCAATGTGGAAAAACTACTCGCCGTGTTCGGCCTCGCCCGCGGCGATTTGACGGACCAAGCAAAAGTCAGCGCCGCCATCCGCGCAGTGGCGGCGAAGATGCCGACGTACATCACGCTGAAAGACGTGAAGAAACGCTGGGGCCACGGTCAGGAAGATATTTTCCCGGTCGCCCAGTTTGAAAAGTTGTGGAGCGACATGACCGCCCTGCCGGAAGTGGATTGTCAATTCCTCGTCGTGCCGCGGCCGCGCGGCCAGCAACTGAAAGACATCGCGCAGTTGGACGGCTGGCTGCGCGACGGCAGCGCCGCATACGTCGAGAGTCTCTGTGCGTGGGAATAAAAATGGCGGAGGGAGAGGGATTCGAACCCCCGAGACCCTTGCGAGCCTAGCGGTTTTCAAGACCGCCGCCTTAAACCACTCGGCCATCCCTCCGCGGCTGATTATCAACTATTTACAACGACACTGATTTTTTGCGCTTGCTTCAAGTGGCAGAAAGTGGCATTTAGAAGCAACGAAAGGGGAGCCAATGACTGCCACTCAAACCACCGACGAGGCGAAGCCAAGGAGCAAAAAACCATCATGGCCACCGATTGTACGCCGCCAGTACCCTTCCGGCAAGATTGGATGGATGGTCGCTTGCCAAGTCAACGGCGAGCGCATCCGCGAGACTTTCGAGACCAAAGGCGAGGCGGAGACGAAGGCCACTGAAATCCGCAACCGCGTCGAGAATGAAGGCCGCGCCGCGTTCAACCTGCCGGATGCCGTGCGCGTCGAGGCGACGAAGGCGGTCGAGACGTTGAAGCCATACAACGCCAGCATCCGCGAGGCGGTCGAGCACTACGTCGAGCACGTTCTCAAATACCGCACCGCCCCGACCGTCAAAGAGATCGTCGAGAAGTTGCTCGCCGATGCCGCCGCCAATCATCGGCGCGAGCGCACCATCAAAGACCTTGCTTCCCGGCTCGGCGCGTTTGTCGAGTCGTACGGCGACCAGCGCATTGCGGAGATCACCCGCGAGGAGTTGAAAGGGTGGTTGAATGACCCGACCCTCTCGGCGCGGTCGCGCATCAACTACGCCGTCAAGCTGTCGCAACTGTGGAATTATGCCATCGCGGAGGGTTGGGCGGAGAATAACATCGTCGCCAGCATCCCGCGCCCCGACGCGGAGGATTCGGAGCCGGCCATCTTCACCGTCGAGCAAACCGTCCGGCTGTTGGAGCACGCGGAAAAACACGACCTGTTGCCTTACGTCGCACTCGGCTTGTTTGCCGGGTTGCGGAGCGCGGAGATTCAACGGCTCGACTGGTCAAACGTCAAGCTGGCGGAGCGCAACATCATCGTCGGCTCAAACGTGGCGAAGAAACGCTCCCGGCGCGTGGTCGCCATCAACGACACCCTCGCCGCATGGCTGCCGTTGTGCGCCAAGAGCAAGGGCGCGGTTGTGCCGTTGGAGTCCAATCGCACCCTGTATTGGCGACTGGCGAAGCTGGCGGAGGATGCCGGCTTGGAGAAGTGGCCGGACAACGGATTGCGACACTCGTGCGCGTCGTATTCGTTGGCGTTGACCGGCGACGCCGTGCGCGTCGCGTATCAACTCGGCAACTCCGCCGACATGATTCACCGGCACTACAAAGCACTCGTAACCGCCGCCGATGCCAAGCGGTTTTTCGCCCTTCGCCCGGCCGCCGACGAAGCCGGCAAGATCGTCGCCCTGAAAGTCGCGTGATGAAAACCAAGCCACCCACCCGCCGCCCGACTCCCCGACAACTGTGCGCCATGTATTGCGAGGCATTCGCCCACGAGGGGGAGTGCATCAAAGACCCCGCCGAATACGTCGAGCGGCTGGCCGCGTGGTTGTGTGATACCGGATTGCTGAAGCGCAAAGGCAACCGGCGCGTCGCTTCCCCTTTTGGCGAAGTGTTGCTCGGACGGCACAACTACTTGCTAGCGCGGTCGAGCACGGAGGCCGACCGGCTCGCGTTGGACTCGTTGCAGGAGCTTGACCGGCGCGTGATGCTATTGGCCGGCTACGTCGCCGCTGGCGAGGCGCACAAGGCCAGCGTCGAGGGCATCGAAGCCGGACGGTTGATCGAGCGCGTGCTCGTGTTGCCGTTTGACGGGCTGGTGAACAAAGGGCGGAGGCGCGTCGAGATCGAAACCGATATGCGGAAAGAGGCCGTTCTCGCTCGCCGTATCGCCCCCGAAAAACGGCAAGCTATCGTCGCCAAACTGCGCCGCAAATGCTCGTTGCAAGCCATTGTCAGCAGCGACTTGAAGGTTGCCAAAAAGACTGTGCTCAAAGTGAAGCGCGAAGCCATTGCTGCCGGTGAATTGACCGCCTGAAAATATCGGTTTCCGTCTGTGTGATGGAAACCTGCCTCCTATGCGAAAAGGGAGGCATGGCAAAGAACCGCACCACACCAACCGCGACGGGCAAGGTCGAAGCCGTTGCACCATATCTGCGACCCGATCAAGCCGCTGAGTTGCTCGGCGTGTCACGGCGGACATTATCAAATTTTCAACGGCGTCATCTGATTGGATTTTCCAAGCTGGGGCGCGTCGTTGTGTTTCGGCGCACTGACATCGAAGCGGCGTTGAATCGTTTTCGGCAGGCCGCAATCGGCGAGTAACGTGAGCGGCTTCACCAAATTGAGCGGCAGCCTGACCTCCTCATCCATTTGGAACGAGGCCGATGCTGTTCGCATTGTATTCATCACCATGTTGTCGCTGGCCGACGCTGACGGTATCGTGCGCGGCTCTGTCGGCGGCTTGGCGCATCTGGCGCGAAAGTCGAAGGCTGAAACCGAAGAGGCTCTGCGCGTCCTGTCGTCACCTGATTCCGACAGCAGCCGACTGGATGCCGAAGGCCGGCGCATCGTCGCCGTACCGGGAGGCTGGCGACTTGTCAACCATGCGTTCTACCGTGAACTCGGAATGTCTGAGGAAACGAAGGCTTACTGGCGGGAGAAGAAACGTCAGCAACGCGAACGAGTCAAGGACAGTCGCGGACAGTCTGGGAAGGATGATCTGGATAATGGGACTGTGAATGGGAGTGAAACTGTAGTGGAAGGGGGGAATGGGGGGAAACCAGAGAAGGATTTTGACGCCTTCTGGAAACTTTACCCCCGAAAACAAGGGAAGCCACCGGCGCGGGCAGCTTTCCTAGAAGCTCACGCCGCACACCAGCCGAACCGCAGTGGCAGAAGTTTTCTTGGAGAGATCAAGAGGGCGTTGGCATGGCAGATCAAACTCGACCAATGGCGGGACGTTCAGTTTATCCCACTACCGGCAACATACATCAAAGACCGTCGGTACGAAGACGAGCCGCCGGCGTCGGTGAATTGCGACCCCAACAAACATTTTAAGGGCTCTTGGTGACTGTGGCAAAACTAGCCCCAGCTCCCCGTGGAAAGATCGGCAGGCCAACGAAGCGGACACCGGGTGTCACGCGGAAAATCTGTCGCGGCATCGCGGAGGGGTTGCCGTTCAAACACGCGGCAGCATTGGCGGGCATCGCCAGCGAGACGTTTCAAGCGTGGCGTCGTGACTTCCCGGAGTTCAACGAGGCCGTCGAGCACGCTCTGGCTGCCGGCATCAAATCGCGGTTGAACCAGATCAAGAAAGCGGGCGACGAAGGCGACTGGAAAGCGTCGGCATGGTGGTTGGAGCACGTCGTACCGGAGCACTTCGCCCGGAGCCGCGTTGACGTGGCGCATATCGGCGCGATTGAACACTCGTTCACCATTCCGTTGAACGTGCTCGACGAAATCGCCGCCGCCCGGAAACAACAAGAGGAAAAGCGCGTTGACCCCGACCGATCTTGAACTTCTGAGCACTTGCAACGGGTTTGTCCGCGCCGTCCTGAAACTCGACTCCTACCCGTGGGCGCAACGTGTGTTTCACGACCTCGACCCGCGCAACTCGGCAGTCGCGTTGAAGGCCGCCAACGGCAGCGGCAAGACCACCAACATCGCCGCGCCCGTCGCCTTGTGGCACGCATCCGTTTTCCCCGGCTCGTTGACGATTGCGACGGCGGGCGTTTTCCGCCAAGTGAAAGAGCAACTCTTTCCTGCCATCCGCGCCCACGCCCACAAGTTTCAACGCTGGGAGTTCAACGAGTGCGAAGTGGTCACGCATCACGGCTCGCGCATCCTCGGTTTCTCGACTGACGAAGCCGGCAAGTTTGAGGGCTGGCACAACGACAACTTGTTGCTGATTCTCGACGAAGCCAAGAGCGTCCCCGACCCGATATTCGAGGCTGTCGAAAGATGCCAACCGACGCGGTTGTTGTTGCTGAGTTCACCGGGCGGGCGGAGCGGGTTTTTCTTCCAAGCGTTCAACGAGCGGCGCAAGTTTTTCCGGCAACACACCGTCACCGCCTTCGATTGTCCGCATATCTCCCCGGCATGGGTTGCGGAACAGATCGAGAAATACGGTGAGCAGCACCCGCTCATCCGCTCCATGATTTACGGCGAGTTTATGGACGGCGACGAAGATTCGACTGTGATTCCCGTCACGCTGTTGGAGCGTTGTCTCGCCAGTCCACCGGCGTTTGCCGACAACGGCGAAGTGGCCGCGTTTTGCGACTTCGCTGCCGGTGGCGATGAAAACGTGCTCGCCGTCCGCCGTGGCAACCGTGTCGAGATCGTCGCCGCATGGCACGAGGCCGACACCGCAAAGGCCATTGGCCGGTTCATCCTGCTATTCAAGGAACACAACCTGGCCGAGCATCAAATCAGCGGCGACGAAGGCGGGCTTGGCCGCGTGTTCTGCGACGCGCTCGCTGAGGCCGGTTACTCCATTGGCCGCGTCAACAACGGCGCACCGGCCAACAACCCCGACGCCTACGCCAATCGTGGCGCGGAAATCTGGTACGAAGGCCGCACCCTGATTGATAAGCAACAGGTCATCATCCCGAATGACCGCGAGTTGATAGGACAGTTGACCGCTCGCCGTGGCTGGCCGGACAGCAAAGGCCGGCTCGTGCTCGAATCGAAACAGGAACTCCGCGCCCGTGGCATCCGCTCCCCCGACCGCGCCGACGCCATTCTCGGTGCGGTGGCTGGCTTCAATCGGCTCGCTCAATTCGAGGCCACCATTGCCAAGATTCGCCTCCCAACC
>CAZJCX010000031.1:6737-10119 GCA_964544425.1 uncultured Verrucomicrobiota bacterium | reverse complement strand
GTATACGAATCTGACGATCAACCTCAGCCAGACTGTGACCGGCACTCAGACGGTGAGCGGACACAACTTTGAATCTTGCTGGTGCATCGCGGGCGGCGGTAGTCTGTCGCACGGAGGCTGCCAATGGACATCACATTCAATTGCCCCAAGTGTCAACAGCATCTCGTTGTTGACGAATCAGGGGCGGGGATGACCGTTCCGTGTCCAACGTGTGGAGCAGACATCAGCATTCCGCCGAAAACTGTAACCCCGGCTCCGATTAACGAGGAAGCCCAAGAGCTTCCAACGCCTGCCGCACCTGAGTCCGCACCGAACCAGAAACGGCAAACATCGCCTGTCAGGAAAAAACGAAAGCCGGTGCTCCCGGTACGATCACAGAGCGGAGGGACATCCTCCGAGGAGCTTTACCAGAAGTGCAAGGACTTGGCTTACGAGCTTCGTGTGGAAGATGCAATCCGGGCTCGGAGGGATGCAGATTTAGCGAGGGCGCGAGAGAAGGGGTACAAGTTCAGTGAGAGTTTTGCGATTCAAGCGACGGTGCAAACTGTTGTTGAGCCGGCCAAGTGGGCAATCGAGAAGACCCTTCAGAACCTCACACCAAAGGAGAAGCGGGAGATTTTCGGAGCACTGATCTGCTGCCTCTTGGGAGTCGGCGGACACGATGAAGTATTGGTAGTCACACTCGGCAGTGATCTTCGTTGGCCAGCACTCGAAACTTGGTTCTGGAAATTCAAAAAAATGAAGTATTGGTCGCCATCGTGGGAATTGTATCCTGCCGACGCAGGCATCGACCTTGAACCATCGGAACGGAAGAACCTCGCCGCCGAGTTCTACAGGAAAAATCTCAGGCAACCCACTGACGGGATTTTGACAAGGGTTCACAAGTTGATGATGCCAGCACGGCGGCTGTTGTTAGACAACCGCATGCTGTCCAACCACGTTGTGTGGCTGCGTCCACAGTTCTCCTACCGGTACGGCGACTACGACAAACCTCTCAGCGAACTGGAGTCGGCTGGTTTTGCCAAGCGAGCCGTAGATTTGCCGGTCACCAAGTACCTCGATGTGCTTACAATTGATGAAGTACGAGAAGTGCAAAAGAGGTACGGCGTTAAGGGTGCTCGCTCGAAAGCAAGCATTGTGGCGAACATTCTCAGGTCAGCTCCCAACGAAACTCTCGCGCGAGATTTCCGTGGATGCCACTTCATTGAAATCACATGGGACTGTAAGAGCAATGACCGGTACTGGTTCGAGTACGCTCGCGCGAAACTGCTGACGCAGACGTTGGTTGACATGGTAAATGGCTTCAATCGGCTGAAGGAATTTCAGCGTCGTCCGTCGGACGATATTCTCCCATACAAACGCCGCACTTTTCGAGTGAGCAGAGAATCCGACTGTCCCTTCTGCGAAAGCGCGGCAGCACAACTCGACAAGATGGAAGTCGTGACGCCCGATGCAATTCCACCGTTTCACCCCGGCTGCACGTGCAGCTTGAACGAAAAGCCTCTTGAGTCCAGTGACGTAGCCGCAATTCCGCCAACCGCATTCATTCCCGGATCTGACTGGTCGTTGGAGACGCTCAAGCGGGAGCTAAAGGGCGTTGCTATATGGGACGAAAAGGAAGGCAAGTTCAAGCTCTCACCGTAGGAACTGGAAGGCAGTGCGATTGGTTGCCAACCGGCTCGCCAAGACTAACGGCATCGGCGCACGAATTCGTGATCCGCAAGAGCGGCATTGCCGGGCGTGGCGGACGCTGCTAGATTCATTGCGCCATGACACTCACAGCCATCATCTATCCCGGCGAAGAAACCGACGTGTTGGTTGCGCAGAATCCCGAAACCGGCACCACCACGCAAGGAAAGACTGTCCAAGAAGCGTTGGACAATCTGCGGGAAGCGGTCGCGTTGTACCTGAGCGAGTTTCCACTGACGCAACGCGGCGCGCCATTGCTGACCACGTTCGAGGTGGAGCCGGCACATGCCTAAACTGCCGCTGGTGTCCGGCACCGAAGCGGTTAAGGCGCTGGAACGACTTGGCTTTGTGTTTCTCCGGCAACGCGGCAGTCACGCCATCCTGCGGCGCGGTGAGCGTGGTTGCGTTGTCCCGATGCACCGCGAGATTGATCCCGGCACCCTGCGCGGAGTGTTGAAGCAAGCCGGCATTACCCCCGAAGAATTCACCGCCAATCTGTGAGCCGATGAAAGCCGATAAGCGCAAGAAGTTGGAGAAAGCCGGCTGAAAGACCGGCTCGGTGGCGGAGTTTCTGGGACTCACCCTTGCTGAGGAAGCCTACATCGAATTGAAGCTGGCGTTGTCGCGTGAGCTTGTCGAAGCGCGTCGCTTACATCGCCTCACCTAAGAGAAGCTGACCGCCATGCTCAAAACCAGTCAGCCCCGCGTCGCCATGATGGAGAAGGGCGATCCGTCCGTGTCCCTTGACTTACTGGTGCGCGCCTTGTTCTTGCTCGGTGTCACTCCCCGGCTCGCCGCGTAACCCCCCCGCCATTCGCACGACGCGGACAATTCTAGCGCGTTTGATCGTCGGCGAGGGCACATCCACCGCCGACAACGAAAGCGAGGCCGGATTTTCAAGACTGGTACAAACACCCGTTTTCACGCTTCACGCCAAGTGGCAAAAAGTGGCAATCGAAAACCGTCTTGGTGCGTTTTCGTGCGACTCGGTACGAAGGCGGAAAAGTGCTTTTTGATCAAGCCGGTGTGGAAAATATCAACATTGCTGGGGAAAATGCGGAGTTGGCGAAAATACCACTTATAGGTTTTCAAGACCGCCGCCTTAAACCACTCGGCCATCCCTCCGCGCGGTGACGCCGGATAGTACGGTGCGGGCCGGAGGTTGGCAAGGGGGGCGTTATTGGAGGCGGATGGTTGCGGTGAGCGGGGCGCGGCCGGTGAGGGCGCGGCTGCGGGGGTCGGGTTGGCTGCCGCCGACGCTGATTTGGAATTGGCCGGGGCGGAATTCGCGGTCACCGGTTTCGGTGACGATTTCCAACGCGTCGCGGGTGAGGGTGAAGTGGAGCGCGCGCTGCTGACCGGGTTTGAGGTGGCAGCGTTCGAACGCGCGCAGGTCCCGCGCCGGTCCGCCGGGGCGGGTGACATAGAGTTGGGCGACTTCATCGCCGGCGCGCGGGCCGGTATTTTTGACGCGGGCGGTGACGTGGAGGTGGCCGGCTTCGTCGGTTTTCAACTTGAGGGCGGAGTAGGTAAAGCGGGTGTAGCTCAAGCCGTAGCCAAACGGGTAGAGCGGCTCACCTTCGAAATATCGGTAGGTGCGGCCCGCGAGCCGGTAGTCATCGAACGGCGGCAGATCTTCGATTCGTTGGTAGTAGGTGACCGGCAGCCGGCCGGCGGGGTTGTAATCGCCAAA
>CAZJCX010000031.1:5124-6711 GCA_964544425.1 uncultured Verrucomicrobiota bacterium | reverse complement strand
CACCGCTGTGCCACCTTCTTCGCCCGGATACCACGCGGTGAGGATGGCCGGGAGGTTGGCGTGCGCCCATTCGCTGGCGACGGCGCTGCCGTTGAGTAGAACGAGGATGACGGGTTTGCCCAGGGCGTGCAGTTCGCGAAGAAATTGTTCCTGCGCGCCGGGGAGCCGCAGGTGTTTGCGGTCGCCACCGGCTTCGGAATCGGCGGCGTCGCCCTCTTCGCCTTCGATACGCGGCGAAAGTCCCATCACGGCGATGACGACGTCGGAGGCGCCCGCATAATACTTGGCGGGACCAAACCCGCTCGTGCCGCCGCCGGTCAGGTCGCAGCCGGGGAACCAGTTCACTTGCGTGGCGGGTGAGACTTTGCCGCAGATGCCCTCGATGATGGTGACGAGGCGCGGGTTGAGGCCGTTGTAGTTGGCCAGCAACACATCGAGCGCGGCGGCGTTGGGGCCGACGACAGTGATTGATTTCAGATCCTTGCGCAGCGGCAATGTGTCGCCGGCATTTTTCAGCAGCACGATGGATTCGCGCGCCGCCTGCAACGCCAGCCGCCGGTGCGCGGGACAATCCACGACCTGCGGCGAGACGCGCGCCCACCGGACTTTGGCCGGTGGATCAAACATCCCCAGCCGGTGGCGGGTCGTGAACAGCCGCACGACGCAACGGTCTACATCGGCTTCGGTCAACAGGCCCTGCTTCACGGCTTCCGTCAGATGGAGATAAACCTGGCCGCACTCCAGGTCGCAACCATTCTTCACCGCCAAGGCGGCGGACTCCTCGGGTGTGGCGGTGACCTTGTGGTGCGTGTGAAAATCGGCCACCGCGCCGCAATCCGAGGTGACATGGCCGTTGAATCCCCAGCGGTCGCGGAGGATCTTGCCGAGCAGCGTCGGGCTGCCGCAGCAGACTTCGCCGTTGAGACGGTTGTAAGCGCCCATGACGATTTCCACACCCGCCTCGCGGACCGCTGCTTCAAACGCCGGCAGGTACGTCTCCCACAAGTCACGCGGCGAAATGTGCGGGTCGAACGTGTGGCGCGCCGATTCCGGGCCGCTGTGCACGGCGAAGTGTTTCGCGCAGGCGGCGACTTTGAGATGCCGCGGATCGTTTCCCTGCAAGCCGCGAATGAAGGCAACGGCGAGCCGGGAAGTCAGAAACGGGCACTCGCCGTATGTCTCATGGCCGCGGCCCCAGCGCGGGTCGCGGAAGATGTTGATGTTTGGCGTCCAATAGGTCAGCCCAAAATATTGCGCTTGCTGGCCGCGCTTGATGGCCGCGTGATGCTTCGCGCGCGCCTCGTCGGAAATTGCGGTGGCGACGCGATGGAGCAAGCCGGTATTCCACGTCGCGGCCAGCCCGATGGCTTGCGGGAAAACGGTGGCCACGCCCGCCCGGGCCACACCGTGCAAACATTCGTTCCACCAGTTGTAGGCCGGGACGCCGAGGCGCGGGATGGCCGGTGACTCGTGGAGCATCTGCATACATTTTTCCGAAAGCGTCATCTGTGCGACGAGTGCGCGGGCGCGGTCGGCGGCGGAGCGGGCAGGCTTGTTCATGGCGGGGTTGTTACTCCGGGGCAGCGC
>CAZJCX010000031.1:1324-5080 GCA_964544425.1 uncultured Verrucomicrobiota bacterium | reverse complement strand
CCTACACTCCGCCGCGTGAAATCCAACAGCTACGCGGCGGCGGGGGTGAACATTGCGTTGGGCGATTCGTTGAAGAGCCGATTGCCGGCGTTGGTGCGCCAGACGCACCGGCCGGAAGTCCTCGGCGCGATCGGCGGGTTCGGCGGGCTGTTCGCCATCAATCTCAAGAAACACAAACGCCCCGTTCTCGTGAGCAGCATGGACGGTGTCGGCACGAAACTGAAGATCGCCGTGCAGTTGAACAAGCACGACACCGTCGGGCAGGACCTCGTCAATCATTGCGTCAACGACATCGCCGTTCTCGGCGCGGAGCCGTTGTTTTTTCTCGATTACGTCGGGATGGGCAAGCTCGCGCCGCGCGTGTTCCACGAGGTGATTGCCGGGCTGGCGAAGGCGTGCGCGGAAGCCGGGTGCGCGCTGATCGGCGGCGAGACGGCGCAGATGCCCGGAATGTACGCGCCGGGCGATTACGATTTGGTCAGCACCATCGTCGGCGTCGTGGAGCGCGATCAGATCATTGACGGCAAAAAGATCCGCCCCGGTGATGTCATCATCGGCCTGGCCAGCACCGGCTTGCACACGAACGGCTACTCGCTGGCGCGCGAGATTCTGTTCGCGAAGATGCGCGTGCGGCTCGATGATTACTGCAGCCGGTTGGGCTGCACCTACGGCGAGGAACTGCTCAAGATTCACCGTAACTACTGGCCGCTCATCAAGCAGATCAAGCAACCGGGTTTGCACGGTCTGGCGCACATCACCGGGGGCGGATTCTACGACAACATCCCGCGGGTGCTGCCGAAAAACTGCTTGGCCGTCATCCGCCATGATAGTTGGCCGGTGCTTCCAATTTTCCAACTGCTCCACGAAAGCGGCATCCACCCCGAGGAAATGCACCGCGTCTTCAACATGGGGATCGGCATGACACTGATCGTCGCGCCCGCGTTCGTCCCGACAGTCCTGAAACGGGCGGCGCGCGCCCGCGTCCCCGCCTACGTCATCGGCGAGATTCGGAAAGGCCAGCCGCGCGTCGTGATCGAATAGTTTTCTGTGGCGGCGGTCTATGACCGCCGCTACAGGTTATGCCAGCGCCGCGCTAGTTCCGGGAATTGGCAATTCGCGCACGCGCTGGTGTCGGTGAGACAAAAATCCTGAAAGATTTGAATCAAGCCTTGTTGTTGCCGGGCGGTCTTGGCGAACCGGTGGCCGCTGGCGGCAAACAGTTGTTGGCCGGCCATGCGCAGGATCGAATTGCTCGGCGCGGGCTTAAGCGCGGCGTACCGAGCCTGAGCTTTGCCGGCCAACGGCCCGACGGCGGCGGCGAATGGCAAGACGATGTTGGACACGATTTCGTCGGCGCGCGCGCGGCCAATCAGATCACTTTCTTTCGGCTGAGTTTTTCCACCGAGGGTGAAATGGCGGCTCCAATACTCGTCCCGGATCTCGGCGAAGAGCTGGCCCGGATCACCCTCGCGCTCGACTGCATCGAGAACGGTCTCCAGCAGGTGTGGATGCCGTCTCCACAAGGCCACCGCCGCGCCGACCCGACGGTGGGGATGATTCGCCGGTCGGATGCTCGACAACTTCCACGTGCCGGCTGGCAAAATCCGCTCCTCGAAGTCGGGCCGCAGCTTCCACCACATGGACCAGAGTCGCTTCGTGTAAGCATCGGCGCGCGTGGTGGGCAAAAAATTGGCGACCCCAAAAAATACGGCGGCAAGGTGTCCAGACTCGATCCCCGCAGTCAGGGCTTCGGTTGGTAATCGCTGGGCGAGGGTGCGGAACGCGAGCTTGTTCGCTTTGTAACCGAGCGCTTCCATCCAGCCTTCGTAAAACACCTGCGCGGGCGCGGCGCGTTCGAGCCAGCGCGCGAACCGGCGCGTCTTGGCGGCGAAGCGTTCCGTGCCGGCTTCGTCGAGCAACGCGGCGACCCGCTCGGCGGGCAGGTCGGTGAGGATTTGGGAGCACTGACCGCTGTGGTGCGGCGCCCGGTACGGATACGCTTCCAGATCAATCTCGTCGTGCAGTTGGGCGAGCGGCGCGGCGAGTTGGTCGGCCAGGATGAGCTGCGGAATCTCCGCCGGACCGCGTCCCGCATCCCACAGCGCGACGTGGAGAATCACATTGCGGTAGAGCGGGTCGCGGTGGTGGCCGTGATGGAACCAATCATCGGCGCGCAGATGAATCTCCACGTCGCCAGTCAATTGCCGGTCCCCGAGCCGCACCGTCGCCTGCCGGAAATCCGGACCCGCTTCGAGATTCCACCAGCCCGGAAAGATCACCTCGACCGGCTCGCCGGCCGTGGTGCGCAGGCCGGTGGCCAGCCGTTTGTCGAACCAGACGCACTGGACAAGCCGTTCGCTGACCGGCACAGTTGCGGCTTCGCGCAGCGTCCCGGCCAAGCGTTCCTGAAAGAGCGCCGCGCGCAATCGTCCGTACCGGGTCACGGCCATCGCTTGCTCCCGCATGAGCGCGAGAATATACTGGCCGCGCATGAAAACAGAAATCGTTTTTCTCGCCGTCGCGCTCGTCGCGTTGCCGCTCCCCGCCCAAGACCTGCCAACGGATCCGGTGGTGACGGCCGTGCAGCGGGTGTTGCCGGCGGTGGTGAACATCAGCACGGAGCGGTTGATCCAGCGCGGCTACCGGGATCCGTTCGACGATTTCTGGCGCCAATTTTTTGGCCAGCCGCGCGTCGAACGCGACGGCGGACAAAGTCTCGGTTCGGGGGTGATTGTGGATGAGGACGGTTGGATCGTGACAAATTTTCACGTGACGCGCCGCGCGAGCAAGATTCACGTTGTGCTGGCCGACGGGACGCAGTACGACGCGCAGTTCATCAGCGGCGATGAAAAGAATGATCTCGCCCTGCTGAAAGTCGAGCCGCGCGCGGCGCTGACCGCCGTGGAAATCGCGAGCGACCGGGCGCCGTGGCTTGGCGAAACGGTGATCGCCGTCGGCAACCCGTTTGGCCTCGATCACACGGTCACAAAGGGCATCATCAGCGCGAGGAACCGGCGGCACACGGCCGGGGATGTGACGTTCGAGGATATCTTGCAGACCGATGCCGCCATCAACCCCGGCAACAGCGGCGGGCCGCTGATCAACCTGCGCGGTCAACTCGTCGGCATCAACATGGCCATCCTCTCGCAAGCCGAGGGCATCGGCTTTGCCATTCCCGCTCCCCGTGTCGCCAACCTCCTCGCGGCGTGGTTGACGACGGAGAAACGCGCCCGGCTGTGGCTGGGGGTTCGGTTTGCCGTGACGGCGGACGGGTTGACGATTGCCGACGTGCAGCCGGACAGTCCCGCCGCCAAGGCCGGTCTGCGGGCCGGTGACGCGGTGACGAAGGTGGACGGCGAATCGTTCACGGACGTGCTGCGGTTGCAACGGCACCTGATCCGCAAGAAAGCCGGTGACTCCGTGCAGTTTGAGTTGGCCGCGGGACGGACGGTCAAGGTAGCGCTGGCGGCGTTGCCGCAGTTGTCGGCGGCGGACCTGCTCTGGAAAAAATTCGGAATCGCCGCGCAACCGCTCACGCGCGAGTTGGCGGAAGCACTGGGTGTGTCGTTCACACAAGGCCTGCTCGTGTCGGACGTGCGGAAAGACAGCGCAGCGGCGGAGGCAGGTTTCCGCCGCGGTCTGGTCGTCACCCACGTTGGCGGCGAAGAATTTCAAACGCTCGACCGGCTCGCCGAACAACTGGCGGATGTAGCCGCCGGGGACACGGTGACGATGGTGATCATCATCGCCGAACGG
>CAZJCX010000031.1:0-1314 GCA_964544425.1 uncultured Verrucomicrobiota bacterium | reverse complement strand
TCATGCTCCAACAAACTACGAACGTCGCGTTGAAAGCGGAGTGAGTCGCCAACTCAGATCCCGGCAGGTGGGGCCGGCTCTCCGAGCCGACCCTACCGGTACGGCACAGAACCCCGGCACCCGCGTTGCTACTTTACCGGTCAATATGAAGAAGTGGCTCACCGGCTTGCTGGGCGTGGCGTTGTTCGCCACGGCGTGCGGGAAAACCGACAAAAACGTCACCAAACCCTCCGTCACTGTGGTGGTGGTGGCCAATTCTGTGCCGGTCGCCGGAGCGGCTGTCAAACTCGCGGATGACAAAACGCTCGCCGAAGCTCTCGCCGGTGCGTCGCCCGGAGACCTCGCGCAGGCGTTTGCCCAAATTCCCGCCGCGGATGTTCCGGTCACAGATGCCGCCGGGCAACTCACTCTGGCCAACGTCCGCCCACAACACATCGTCGTCGCGCAGTCGGATACCAAAGTGTGGCTCGCTCCGGTCAGCGACGCGCGGGATTGGCAGTTGCGGCTCGATGAGTCCACCACTGGCGCCCCCCGCTTTGCGCAATTCGTTGCGGCGCGGGAATCGTTGCGCGCGGAGTTGGCCACTGTCGCGCAACGCGAACTCGTTGCCCGCCGGTTCGCTTCCGCGCGATCGCTCGCGGCGCTGGCGCAGGCCCCGACGCTGGTGGATGCCGTCAACCGCGCCGAGGCCGGTGATCTGTTGGAGGCCGGTGAAGCGGCGTTCGGGCAACGCGATTTCGCCGCGGCGCGCGCGGCGGCTGACCGGGCTGAGGCGCTCGCGCCGAATCTGTCGGCGACACAAGATTTGCGGCGGCGGATTCTGGAGGAAGTCGGTGGGGAGTTGGCCACGTGGCGAGTTTCCGACGGCGCGTTGAACTGCGTCGCCGTCAGTCCCGACGGCGCGTCGGTCGCCGCCGGAGGAGAGGATCGGCAGGTGCATGTCTGGAACGTGACGACGGGGGCGTTGACGCGGACGTTGACGGGGCATCGCGGCGCGGTGACTGGGGTGGCGTTCAGTCCTGATGGCCGGTGGTTGGCGAGCAGTAGCCGCGACGGATCGTTGCGGTTGTGGGACGCCGCGAGCGGCGAGTTGGTGAAATTGGCGGAAGGGTTGGGTTGGCAGGCGCTCGCGATCGCGTTCAGTCCGACCGGCGCGCTGATTGCCAGCGGTGGGGATGATAACCGCGTGAAACTTTTTGAATCACCCACTTTGCAGCCAGTCCGGCAACTGACCGGCCACGGCTGGAAGGTGGGCGGGGTCGCCTTCAGCGAGCATGGCATAGCCTGATATCCACCGTCGATTCCGCGCCGCAC
>CAZJCX010000030.1:14931-21878 GCA_964544425.1 uncultured Verrucomicrobiota bacterium | reverse complement strand
AGGCGAACTCCGCCGTGCCGGGTGTGGTGCGGGACAACACGAGCGTCAACCCGTCGGCGCTGGCGCTCCCACCGGTCAACGTCCACCGCACCTTGACCGGCTCGAAGATTTTCGCGGCGGACGTTTCATCGCGCGCGTCCCAGACCAGCGAGTTGCCGTCAACGGTCAACCCGCCGGTCGCCAGCGGTCGGCCATCGCGCAGGCCGAGCCGGAGTTTGACGGTGACGCGCACCGCATGATCCCGGCCATCGAGCGATTCGACGCGCAGCGCAAACGGCGCAACCGGCTGATCCAGCACCGGGGCGGTCGTCCATTCGAGCCGGACCGGGCCGAGCGCGAAACCGGTGACGAGCGTTCCCGTGCGCGGCGTGAACTCCCGTTTCCACGCGCGGCCGGTGGTCAGTTCGTGGCGTTGGCCATCAATCTCGACTTTGTATTCCAGCCAGCCGAGCGGCAGGTGGGAGAAGTAACCCCGGTCCGGGTTGTTGAACCCGAGCCCGCGATCGACTTCCTGCGCGTAATGCAGGCTCAACGCCCGGTCGCGGTAGATGTGCAGGTGCTTCTCGCTGTGCCAAGTAGTATGTTCGAGCGAATAGCAGTCTGGATAGTGCCCGAGAAGCGTGTTCAATCCCTGCAACCCGGTCGCATCGAGCGCCAGCCCGAGCCGCCCGGTACCGACGAGCGCCGGATGAATATCGAGCGGCAGCCGGTCGGCTTCCTCGGTGACCGTTTCGCGCGTGAGCGCCGTGACGGCGGATTGGCGGAAATGCATCAGCGGAACAGTCCTTCGGCGAGGACGACTTCGGTGTTCTTGTTCCAGTCAATCGCGTCAGAGGCCTGGAGCCGGAAGGAAATGGTCTTTGCGCCGGCGGGGAGCGCCACTTCGATCTCGCCGACCAACTCGCCGCTGCCCGGCGGGACGACCGCTTTGTTGCGTTTGATCTCCTTGACCACCACGCCGTCCACGAGCGCCTGCAATGTCGCGTCCTGCCAGCCGGTGTAGTTCGTCCAGTCCGGCATGTACCCGTGCGAGTCATCCGTCGTGAACGCCAGCGCCGTGAACGTCTTCGCGCCGGCCGGGACGGCGTAATCGAGTTGGTGATACATCATCGTCACCTGCACCCACAACCCCACGCCGGTTGTCGGCTTCCCGCCGACGAAAAACACATCGGTCATCCGGCTGCGGTAGTCTTTCGGCCCCGGCAGTTTCGCCGGCGCCTCGCGCACGATCTTGCGCGCCTCCGGCCAGAACCAGTTGCCGGAATAATACGCCCCCGTGTCGAACTTCCCCGGCTCCGCCCCCTTGGGCTGCACGTGCGGCCGCAGCGATTCATCGGGATACGGCAACGTCCCAAATTCCGCCTTCACCGGCGTCAACGCAGTCAACGCCACCTCACCCCCCGTCACGCCACTGGCTACCGCCACAACCAAAACCAAACCAACCATCGTTTTCATGCGATCACCTTCTCCCAACGTCGCCGAAACACCAATCAGAACACGATACAAACACCATTCTCGTCTTACGCCGCATAGCCGGGAGCGCCGGGCGTGGTGGAGTCGGATTGCCCGCACGCTTGCCGGGCGGCGGCGAGGATTTGTTGGGACATGAGCGTCAGGTTGATGAAGTCGGCGTTGATGGCGATCCATTGCACGCCGACATCCACCCAATGTTTTAGCCGGTCGGGATTGTGGCCGGTCGCCGAGCGGTACAACGGTGCGAGCCGCTCGACCAGTTCCACCGCCTGTTCCTCAACCCGCTCCGGCTGGAACCACGAGATGCTCGTCTCGCACCAGCGATCCATCGGAATCGGTTGTTGAGTCGGCTGGTTCATCGATGTCGTTGCCGTGCCACTCACCAGTGCAGCGGTGGTTGGTGGGCGACGAACCGTTCCCGTTCCACCCAGCGGGTGTCCGACTGCCGGTAATGGTCGCGCTGATAATACGGACACCACTGACCGGGCGGGTCGATGAACACCACATCGTGTCCTTTCACGATCACCGTGTACGGCTTGCCGCCGATCGATGTGCGCATCGTTTGTTCCACCAAAGGGAACGTTACTGTCACCCGCTCGCCCTTCTTCACCCTGCCGAGCTGCAGGCGCCGGCCAATCTGACTGAACGTGACATTCCGGGACTTTCTATGCCGCCCTGAAACCTGAACACTGAAACCTGAAACCTGTTGCCGGACGTAGTCGGGCAACCGCACTTCCAGCCGGCAATCCCGCTTCACGTGCACATCGACCTGACCCCGGTACGGCAAATGACTGTCCACGTCCGCCCAGCGTGAGGCGCGATTCAGCAGCAGGTTAACGCCCAATGTCTTCGACTTGTCCTGCCACGCCAAAATGTTCTCCCAGGCGTAGTACACCGCCCGCGCGCCGTTGCCCGTGCAGCAGTGCATGAACGACCAGGGCCATTGTGGACGGTCGAACCGGATCAGATCGTTTGCCGTTGGCCAACCGGCAAACGCGCCGATATGCCGCTCGGCCACCCGGTCGGTGGTGTCACAGCGCAGGCACTGGTGCTCGTTCTGGGGCGTTCCCAGGATGTCATGCCGACGCTGGACCCAGTCGGCCTTCGTCATTTGGTTTTCGGCAAACTGGTTCCGCACCCACTTGTCAACGTCATCCCAACACGCGTCGTATCCCAACTCGGCCAGTTTCAAACCGATCGCAATCATATCGGCCACTTCACACGTTTCCGCGGTTTGTTCCTTGCCGCCGCCGTAGGTGTACTCGCCATTCGGCCCGCGCTGGCCTTCCGGAAAGAAACCGACAAGGACATCGCCCATCGCTTTGCCCTGATCGTAACACTTCTTCGCCCACCGCTTGTACTTCGCTTTGCCGGTCACCAGCGCGAGGTCGGCAATTGCCAGCACCGATTGCGTGTGATGATGGAAATGATCGAACCCGATGAATCGTCCGGCGTCATCAAACATTCCCGCCGGCCCCATCGTAAATTTCGCGAGATCCTCGGCGAATGCCAGGGCCGGCGGCCAATCCGTCACCCGGTAATACTGCACGAGCGCTTGGATCAACCAACCCTGGTGGCTCGCCCACATCCAGTCAGGCGGCTGCATGTCTGGCGGCACAACGGCACCGGGCTTGATGCCGCAGGCCGGAATTGACGCCGCGCCATCCCGATAGATGGCGAGATCGCGGAGCCGGTTGATCACGCCCTCGGCCGCTCGCAACCATTGCTGGCTGCCGTCCTCGCGGTAGTACAACGCGAATGACGAAAGCAGTCGCGCGGTGAACGCTGGCTGACAGAGTTGGTCGCTTTGTGGATCGCCCAGCGCCGGCTCCAACCAGCCGGCCGCGGGCACCTCAGGCAGGTTTTCGAACGCCCGCCCCTTCAGCGGCCAGTATGGCAAGCCGTCCTCACCGATCCGTTGCAGGGACGTTTCTTTCCAGCGCTGATCCACTTCGAGATTCTCGGTGCTGCCGGTCAGTCGCCGTAACAAGGCGGTGGCTTCCTGGTATTTATACTGACAGTTGATGCTATCGGGCGTCATCCGCATGAACGGCGGGTTCTTCGAAAAGTCGCTGATGAAATAGAACTCGTAATCGAATTTCGGTTCGACCAAGGACGTCATCGCCTGCAGGGCGAGTTTGCCACGCTCGGCGAGATCGAGCGTATCGGGCACCAGCCGGTGGTAGCGCGTTCCTGCGACCGGCTTGGTCACGACCGACGGAACCCTTCTCTGGCAGTAAGCGATCTGGCGATTGCGGCGGGGTTTGATGGCGTTTGGCATGGCGCTTACCAATAAAGGATTCCGCGGCCAAGGTCTTGCGGTATTCGGCAGGCCATCAGGAGTTTCCGGCGGTTACCGGTGGTGACTCAAAATGGAACGGCTCCATTGGCAAACGGTCCAGTCGACGATCCGCCGGAAGCAGGAGCAGATCGGCCAGCATCCGCGACATGGCCGGTCCATGATCGACCTGAATGCCCGCGCCCGGCCATCCGCCGTTGAGGACGTTAAACCCGTTTTCGGCAAGGCTCGAAGCAGACCAGCGACTGCGAGCACACGCCAGTTGGGTCTCGCCGCGCCGTAGGATTTCGTTTGTGCCCTGGCCGCCGCACCACGGATTACCGGAGGCGCAGGTGGTCAGATGCGGCTTGCGATTGGGGGCGATGCCGACCTATCAATCGTGTAACGCACCGCGGACGAGTCGAGAACCGCGGTCGGCAATCGGTCTTCAGGAATCAGGGACATTGGCTTGGTCGGCTGATCGTTCACGCCTGCGCCACCACAATGCCGCGCCGATGACGAGCTTCGGCAGCGACACGCTCTGGTACTCGGCAAACCACACCAAGCCGAGCAGGACGGCCACAAGCGTGTTCATGTTGTAAAGCGGAACGAGTTTGGAGACCGGGGTTTGCCAGCGGGTCACGGCCAACAGAATCAACGCCTGGCAAACGGCCCACAACAGTCCGGCCGCCGCGGCATATAACAGTCCCGGCGTGGTCACCGGCTGCGCGGTCGGAAATACGCGTAACACCATGCCCCTCACCGCCGTGGCGACCGCCATCGCCAACAGCAACCCGCTCGCCCCCAGCCCGGCCTGACCGCTCGCTTTGATCAACACCCCAAACACACCCAATGCCACGGCCGGCAACAGTCCGCCCAAGCCGATGCCGAGCAGTTGATTGTGATTCATCTGGAGACCTTCGCCTACCACGAAACCGTGCCCGACGCGACGTAATCCGGGCGCGCCCGGGTTGGTGCGACGGCGGACCGCATTGATTCGCGCCGATAAATCGGAATCAACGCGGGGTTGTCCGGGCGCGGCGCGATGTCGACACACGTGTGCCCGCGAAACGTGACATCAAACGTACCGGCAAATGGCATGGTGTACGGGTAGGTGTTGGTGGCGACCGGAAACTCGAGCGTGATCTCCTCGCCTTCCGCGACCGATGGGAATACCAGAAACCGGCCAGCCGGCAATGGTAGGGACGGCTCTCCGAGCCGTCCGCCATCGTTTCCCGCCCCCGGACAGCGCGCCCTACCTGGACGGCATCACGCATCACCCCAACCGGCATACGCACGGCGATGGCCCGCCCGGTGCGATTAGGAATCACCACCTTGCCGGCATGCGGGAGATGGCTCTCCACCTCGACGCTCGGCGACCGGCGATTGAGCAGCAGGTTCACCGTTGCGTGTCCGTCCCGCTCACGCAGCGCGGCCTCCCACACAGCGTACAACGCGTGGCTGCAATTCGGCGGGCAACAGTTCGTGATGTAGGGGTACGGAATCGCCTGCGGCCCGCAGAAATTCGCCCAGCAACCGACCACCCGCTCGGCCACGTTCTCGGTACACACTTGGCCGTACGGACTCGCTTCCTCGCGCAGCTTGAGCAACCACGTGAGGTTCGGGTTCTTGGAGTTATCACCCCGCCGCGCGGCGGCCACCAGTTTCGCGTCGGTGAACTGTTGCTCGACGAGTTGGTTGCGGGTGATGCAGTCGATATCGTCCCAGTAATCGCCCAGCCCGGCATCGGTGAGCCGGCTGGGCAACGTCAGCATGTCGGCGACCGTGCAACCTTCGGTCATTCCAAACCAGTGATGCTCCCCGAAACAACCGAGCCGCGGGATGCCGCGTTGCCGGGCGAACTCGTAGCCGTCCCGGCAGAACTCCTTGATCCGGTCGTCGCCCACGAGCATGGCGTACTCCAACAACCCGCGCAGCCCGGCCAGTGTGCCGTGAAAATGCCCGCGGAAGTGCCCGCGTTCGCGGTCGGCGACAAGGTGGTGCGGGGTGTTGTGAATCGTCACCTTGTCGCGCGGTGTGAAGACCGCTCATGTGGCGCAGTAACGGCAGCGCTTCGAGGAGCTTGGGCGTCAGGTCGGGATGATTCTTGAAATGCAACAGAAACGGCGGGTCGCTGCACAACGAGACGAACGGGTAAATCTCGTACCGGCAGTCGGGATCAACCGTGTGCAACAACCCATGCAACGCCAGCCGGGCGCGATCGGTGAGTTCCAAGGTATCGGGGATGGTTTGCATCACCACTCGCGTTTGACCAACGAAGCGCCGCCGTCCACAAACACGCTCTGGCCGGTGATGTAGGCGGCATCACCGCTGGCGAGGAACGCATACGTTCCAGCCAGTTCCGCCGGGGTGACGAGCCGTTCCAGTGGCACGGTCGAATCGACCAGATGCCGGAACTGTTTGTCGCGGGCGTAATGTTTCTGCGTCTCGCCTGTGCTGACGAACCCGGGCGCGATCAGATTGCAGTTGATGCCCCTGGTCGCGAGTTCCTGCGCCAAGCCTTTCATCACCATCAACTGTCCGCCTTTGCTGGCGATGTAGTTGATGCACTTCGGCCACGGGAATTGCTGCACCCACGTGCCGGTAAAAAGAATCACCCCGCGTGGCTTGGTCTGGTCGGGCCGCTTGTTCTTCAGCATCACCCGCGCGCAGGCCCGGGCGAACCGGAAACTGCCGGTCAGATTCAAATCGATGATTTGCTGCCAGGCTTCCTCGGACAGATCGACCGCGTGGTCGTTGATCGACCAACCGGCATTCGAGATGGCCACGTCGAGACCGCCGAGCAGCTGGACAGCCTGTGTCACTGCCGCCGCGACGGAATCCGGTTTGGTCACATCACAAACCACATACCGCCCGCGGATTTGCCGGGCGACCCGCGCGCCGTCTTGCGCCGGGAGGATGTCGCTGATCGCGACGCGCGCGCCCTCCTCCACGAATCGTTTTGCGACCGCGCGCCCAATCCCGCCGCAGCCGCCGGTGATCATCATTCTTTTGCCGGTAAGTCGTTTCATAAAATCGCGGCTGGCATGCTACCGCCAAGCTGGCTCAATCGCTTGTCTTTTTAGACCAAGATGTTGGCGTTTTGGTTGCGTGCCACCTGCTGCGCGGCGAACCGAGCAATCAGTCAAATGTTGCCGCAGGCAACACCAACTCGACGTTGTTGTTGCCGTCACCC
>CAZJCX010000030.1:10956-14921 GCA_964544425.1 uncultured Verrucomicrobiota bacterium | reverse complement strand
CACGAACTTAATCCCCGCAAGGACAAGTTCCGTGTTGTTGTTGCCGTCACCCCAGCCGGTCAGTTCGCGGCGGTAGCGAATCGTGAAAACCGTGACAGCGACACGGCGGTTGGCGGTTGCTGTACCCCACCGGCTCGCCCGGCGCGGTCTTCACAATCGTCAGGTCACACTGCCGATCGGGAAAATCATGTTCGTATGGCACGCAGCCTCACCACCGAATCTGAAATGGCGCGATGAACGGGCGGACCGTTCGCAGCGGCGCTTGGGTTGCGCGGTAATGTTCCCGTTGATACGTGCGGACGGGATATGCCGGGATCAACGTGTTTCCTTGGATGGTTGTGACCTTCACGACAGTGCTACCGCGAAACGTCACGTCGTAAAGCTGCTCGGGAATATCGGATGGCTCCTTGCAGTATTGTCCGCCGGGGATGCTGAGGCGGGTGGTTTGCTCGGTGACCGGGAAGGTAATCTCGATCACGTCGCCGGGTTTCAGGTTGGTAAAGACGAGCCGGTTGCCGACGAAAGCGGGTTTCAGGTTTCGGGTTTCAGGTTTCAGGGCGGTGGAGCTAACACCCGACACCTGACACCCGACACCCTTGCCGGCCACGCCACCCGGCAACCGCACGCCCACCTGCGTGGCCTGCTTCACCCGCACGCGCACTTTGCCTTCGTAAGGCAACCAACTCGCCACGTCCACCCACGGCGATTGCCGGTTCAGCAGGAGGTTCACGTCCACATTACCGTCACGCTCGCGCAGGATGCTGTCCCATGCGTAAAACAACGCGGTGGAAGCGTTGCCGGTACAACACGCGCACGGCATGAGATACAGCCCGCCGAGGTCGGACGCGCCTTGAAACCCGCCGAGAACGTTGTGCCGGCTCCAGCCACCGGCGGCGATCTGCTGGAGATGTTGGGCGTTGGCCTGACAGATGGCGGTGACTCGCTGTTCGTCGGAGTACTGACTCTCGATCAGATGATTCCGGGCGTAGGCGTCGATGTCGTCGTAGTAATCGCCCAGGCCGGCCTCGGTGAGTTTTGCCGCCACGGCGATCAACCCGGAAATCGTGCACGTCTCACAAGCAATCCGATGCCCGATCGGGTTTGGCCCGATCCAGGCCGATACCCAACCGATTCGTGGCAGCGTGAACTGTTTCAGGTACTCGTAGCTACTCTGGCAGAAACGTAGCAGCGCGTTGTCGTTGGTCGCCATGGCGTAGCGCAACAGACCGCGGATGCCGGTCATCGCGCCGTGGGTGTGACCGCGGAAATGTCCGTGCGCCAAGCCCGCCGCATCCGGCACAAACGACTGTTCCCAGAACTTCGGTTTGGTAAGGAATCGCGCGAGCCGACCGGCCAGCTCCAGCGCTGACTCGTCACCGGTCATTTCCCACCAGCGCGTAAGTGCACGGATCTGGTTGGCCTGATAAAACCGCACCGTACCCTCGCCGCCGGTATGCTCGCCAGCCGGCTCGGCGGTTTGCGTCCAGCCGGACTTCTTCAGGTAGGCCCAATCAAATCCGTATTCAGCATCGGGATAGTAGGCGTAGTCATCCTTGCGAATCGCAATCTTCATCAACCCGTGCGCCATTCGCTCGATGCGTTCCAGCCAGCGTGAATCGCCATCGCGCTGATGCCAGGCCATCATCGTCAGCATCATCCGCGCGTCGGCGTACGGGGTCGTGTAATCCTCGTCAGTCGGCTGATACCCGCGTCCCGCGCGTCGTTCGGGGGAGTTGTTCGGGCAATACCACAATCCGTCCTCACCAAACAACGACACCTGATGCGCCATCGCCGCCTGTTCGTGGTCGCGATGCTGATCGCTGCCGCACATCTGCCGCATCATCGGCAAGGCTTCGAGATGTTTGGCTGCCAGAAAGATTTGGCCGACGCCTGAACCGAATGGCTCGTAGTCCTTCTGCGGGTTCATCGCCAACGCGAGCGCGTTGATCGCCACGCGCGCGTGGTCGGCGAGATCCAGTGTGGCGGGAATCATCGGTCTGCTCATGAAAGCCTCAGGCTTGCGCCACCAACACCCCGCCGATGACGATCAGCACGGAGCCGATGACCAGTTTGGGCAGGGAAACATCCTGGTATTCGGCGAACACCACCAGCCCGCTCAGTACCGCCACGAGGGTGTTCATGTTGTACAGCGGCACGAGTTTCGCGACCGGGGTTTGCCAGCGGCTGACGGCGAGGAAGATCAGCAACTGGCAGACGGCCCACAACCGACCGGCGGCGAGGGCGAGGACCACGCCCCGACCGCTGTACTGCTGGGAGATCGGCAGCCAGCGCGCAGCCAGGCCGGTGACGATGGTGGCCGCCGCCATCGCCAACAGCAGCCCGCTGGCGCCGAGCCCCGCCCGTCCGCTCGCTTTGAGGAGAATGGCGCTGCCAGGCGTCGTCCGGCATGTCCACGGCCGGGTGGTTGATGGACCAGCCGGCATTCGAGATGGCAACGTCGAGTCCGTCCAGCACCGCCACCGCCTGTTTGACCGCTGCGGCCACGGAGGCTGGTTCTGTCACGTCACACACGACGTACCGCGCGCCGAGTTGCCGGGCGATCCGCGCGCCTTCCTTCTCGGAGAGAATGTCGCTGATGACGACGCGCGCACCCTCTTGGACAAAGCGTTTCGCGACCGCGCGCCCAATGCCACCGCAGCCGCCCGTAATCAACATGCGTTTGCGCAGGAGTCGTTTCATGGAGGTCAGATGCTAACGGAACGCCGGCGCAGTGGCTTGCTTTTTCCGACAACGGGTCTGCGGTTTTCGTTGGACGTCACTACGCGATTTCGGCTCAAGAATTGGAGAAATGGTGCGCTGATCAGCGCGACGGCGTCTCACTGGTTAGCAAGCTCGCAAACAGTTCATACACGACTGACCGGTGCTCGGCGTAAACACAACGGGCCACGCGACCGTGCGGATCGGCGTAAAACCGCACGAGGATCCGATAACTGCCCACACGCAAGCGGTGGTAATCACCCAGTTCGCCTTCCAAAGCCCGCAAATCACCCTTCTCCTCCCGCAAACCGCGCAGGGCTGTCCGGAGCCGTCGCCGCGGCTCGGGCGCCAACGCCCGCAGAAAATCCGCAACTTGGGGATCCAGTTCAACCCGCGTCGTCATCGTCGCCAACCGACTCCAGCGGGACGTATTGGGTGCGACCGGCGCGGTCACGGTCAACCGCCTTCATGGCCGCGGAATTAGCCATCAATTCGAGCGTCTCCAAGATGGCCTCCATCCGCTCGCGCGGCACAAGAAACGCCTCGGTCTGACCATGCCGGCTGATCCCGATGGTTTCTTTGGACCGGACCAACCGCGACAGTTGCGCTTGCGCCTCGGTCAGGGTAAACGTAGATTTCATGTGATATTTATATAGAACCGTCCGGGCTCGGTGTCAAGCCGCACGCGTCGTTCGGGTATACCTCGGCGGTTTGGGCGGGGCGGTAAGCTGACTCCGCGCGGCGGCGCCCTACCACCAGATCTGCCAGGTCATGGACGGCGGATGATGAATGGCGTTCATGTTCTCGCCGGGAAACGCGCGGGGGATGAGCGGTTGCGGGTAATCTTTCACCCACTTGGCCGAGCCGTCGAGAAACACCTGGTTGCCGCCCGCGGCGTACGCCTGTGAGTTGCCGGCGATCTTGTTCTTCACCGGGTGATTGATCAGCCAGTAATCGGCAAACGCCGTCGTGTTCAGGATGCCAATCCAACTCGTCAACGAGTACTCGTGCAACACCACGTCGGCAAACAGCGTCGAAGCTGGGTTGTCGTTCAGGTTCTTGGGCCGGCGCGACACGTCAGCCTCCCACGAGACGGTCGGGGTGCCATAGACATTGGCGAAGTAATAGTAGCCCGTGAACTTGTTGGGGATGGGCGGCGACGTGTCGTACATGCTGCCATGATCCGGCCCGACCCAATCCGCCAGATAAGGCTTGGACGGGCATTTCCAGACGTTGTTGTTCAGCCC
>CAZJCX010000030.1:0-10946 GCA_964544425.1 uncultured Verrucomicrobiota bacterium | reverse complement strand
GTAGATGTCACCGCGAAAATGCATCGGGGCGAAGAGTTGCCCGCCGTTCCACGTCGGATTCAAGTTGCGGTCCTCGAGCGGCAGCGTGCCCTTTGCATCCGCCGCGTAGGCCTGGGCCGCAATGCCAAGCTGGCGCGTGTTGCTCAGGCAGACGGTCCGCCGCGCCTTCTCGCGCGCCTCGGTCAACGCCGGCAACAACAACGCCGCCAGCAGCGCGATGATGGAAATCACCACCAATAACTCCACGAGCGTAAAGGCCATGACATTGAATCGCGGTTTCATCTGCGGCCTGACCCTACGCCGGGGGTGGCGGTTTGTCTTGGCGTTTTCCGGGTGAGAATTGGCGTTTTCCGCCCAATGGATCACAGCGCAAGGGCGGGCTGGAAAACCAGCCTGCCCATCGAGTCGCTCCGGCGAGCGGCGGCGCGTGATGGAAAGGGATCAATCGCGCAGACTCAGCCCGACGCATTTTTCCCCGGCTACCCGCGCCGCAGTTTCCGGCCCTGACGGTACAGGAGCAACCCGCCCATACCGAGCAACAGGACCGTGGACGGTTCGGGGACGGCGTTGCTGAACTGCTCATCAAAACCGATACCGAGCACATCAAAGCCCAGGGTAACGTTGCCTTGATTCGGATTCTGTGAAGCCGTCGCGCCTTCGAACAGGCTGGCGAAGACAATCCGCGTCATGATGTTGACGCCGGAGGAGGCATCATTGACGACAAACAACTCACCCCACGGAGAGACTGCCAACGTAATCGGGTCGTCGATGTTGAAGCCGGTGATGGTTGTCCCCGGTATCGCCGCTCCGCCCGTGCCGTTCACCGTAAAGGTGAACCGTTGGATGTTGTCCGAAGCTAAGTTCGCCACAAACAACTCGTTCCCGCGGAACGCCAGTCCGTGTGGATTGTCACCGGTGCTGATCGTGCCGTTGTAGGTGAACCCGGTATCAATGTAGCGGTCAACCTGATCGTTGGCGAAGTCCGTGACGAACACCTCGCCCCAGGGGCTGACGGCGATCTGCCGCGCGCCGCCGCCGTTGTCTGAGAGGTCGATCTTGTAGGCGGAAGCAGTGCCGTCACTGGTTCCGGGCGTGACTCGCATCAGGTCATGTGAGCTGCTTCCCCCAGCCAGATAGAAGTCAACCGATCCCGAAATGGCGGCCAGGCTGCTGTGAACGCCGCTGAAATCGCCAGAGCTGATCGGGGAGTCGAGGCGTCGAGAATCGTCGTAGGAAGGCGACCCCGTCGTGGCATTGGTACTCCGAATGATCGCAGAGTTATTGGCGTTGCCGACGAACATCTCGCCCGAATTGTTAAAGATGAATCCGGTAGGCCGATCCTGAAACGGCGTGGTGCCCAATTGGGTGCCGGAGCCGGAAATGAGATCGGTCGGCCCGTTCAGCAAATAGCGATGCGTGGCGTCGCCGCCGTTGTTCTCCCCGACAAAGAAATACGCCGCTTGCGAGCTGCTTGCCAGCCACATAGCGAACGTGAAGACACACGCAGACAGAACAAACAGTTTGTTGGTTTTCATAATGTCCCTCTCCACAGGTTTACTTCGTTGTAAAAAACTTAGCAGAAGTCGCCGGCGGCGGCTTGGCGTATTCAACAGTCTTCTTGGCGTTTCCGAAGCAAGGATTTTCCTGACCGGGCGGGCGGAAGCAGAGAAAACTGCAGCCGCGGACGGTGACCGCATTGGGGGGGAGGCCGCTCTCAGCGCGGGCGGCTACAGCACGACGCTGTGAGCAGCTACCGGTGCTGGTACTCGGATGGGGAGATGCCCATATGTTCGCGGAAGGTGCGGATGAAATGGCTCAGGTCGTCAAACCCCACCTCGAACGCAATATCGGTCACGCGTTTCTTGCCGGTTTGGAGCATCACCGCGGCGGCGTTGATCCGGTAGGCCTGTAGATATTTCACCCACGGCAGGCCCATGTGTCGCCGAAACATCTCCCGCAACTGGGTGACGCTCACGCCCGCTGCCGCGGCGACCTTCTCCGCGTACACTTGTTCCCCGTAGTGTTCATGCAGGTACGCCAGCGCCTGCTCGATCTTGGCCCACGCCGGGGAGGGGTGCCCGGTCCCGACCTGCCGACTTGCGGATTGCTCCCAACGCACCAGTTCCAGCAGCGCTCCCACCAGCAGTCCGCGCAACCGCAACGCGTAGCCGAACGGTTTCTGGGACGATTCCGCAATCATCTGACGAAACAGCCCGGCCATTCGCCGCTGGACGACGGGCGGCGGACGCACGATCCGGTCGCGGATGGTCTGCGCGGCGGTGAATCGTTCCAGAAGTTTCACGCCGACCTGCCGGGGCGTGGCTTCCAGCAAAACCGACGGCGAGAAATAGACCACCGCGCATTCCAACGCGCCCTTCAATTGGATTCCGTAATGCGGCGTGCCGGGCGCGTACAAGCCAACATCACCGGGCGGACGCACCACCCGCTCCGCGCCGACGTGATTCACGACCGTCCCGCGAAACTGAAAATTAAACTCGCAACACGGATGGGATTGCGGCCCCGGCAAGGCATCATCCGCGCGGTCCTGCACCTTCACCAAAATCGGATCCTCGGCCGTGAGCGGGATGGTCACCTCCCGCACGTCAGCCAGCCAGTTCAACGCATCCACTCTTGCAGTCGAGCGCATCGTCGCCAGCGATGGTAACACAGGTGTCCGCATCTCGCGCTATTCCGCCAACTCGAGTCGCCAGCGCACGCCCGCCCGGCGGTTGACCACCGACCGCGGCCAGCGACCGCGCGCCAAGTCCAGAATCGTCTCCGCCGACAGGCGGTAGAAATCATCCCAAATCTGGCGCGTGTGCCCGGCCAAGTGCGGCGTGAGAATCACATTGGCCAGCATCCGCAGCGGATGCTCGGCCGGCAACGGCTCCTGCTCGAATACGTCCAACCCCGCCCCCGCCAACCGCCCCGCTTGCAACGCTTCGATCAGCGCCACCTCGTCCACGACCGGCCCGCGGGCGGTGTTCACGATAATCGCCGTCGGTTTCAGCAACCCCAATCGCTGCCGGTTCAATAGATGCCGGGTTTGTGGCGTGAGGGGGCAATGCACCGACACAAAATCCGCCGCCCGCAACAACTCCTCGAGTTCCACCTTGCGCGCCCCGCGCGCCGCGACCTGCTCCGCCGTCAACGCCGGGTCGCACGCCAGCACCTGCAATTCAAACCCGCTGAGCTTGCGCGCCACCGCCTGCGCGATCGCGCCAAACCCGATCAACCCCAGCGTCCGCCCTCGCACCGGCGCCACCGGCCACCGCGCCTTGTCGAGCTGCAACCACTCGCCGCGGCGAACGGATTGATCGTAAAACCCCAGCCGCCGCTCGACGGCCAACAACAACGCCACGGTGTGGTCTGCGACCGGGTCGGCAATCGCATCAGGGGTGTTGGCGACGACAATCCCCAGCCGCGTCGCCGCCTCCACCGGCAGATTGTCGGTCCCGCTGCCGCTGCGCAACAGCGCCCCACAGCGCGGCAACCGCTCCAAGGCCTGGGGCGTGACCGCCCGTGTCCCCGAACAATCCCACAATACCTCCGCGTCCGCCGCCGACTCGATCACCTCGGCCGGCGACGCGCACTGCCGCTGGCGCAGCGCCACACCCGCTGCCTCCAACCGTTCCGGCACCCAGCCCGGCAGGCCGTCGGTGTTGTTGTGGATGAGGGCCACCGTGAATCGGTTCATGACGGACCCACGATGCCACCAAAGACCCATCCCCTGCTTGTCTTATCCAGTTACGAACTTGGACTTTTCAGCAAGGGACGCGCACCGGTGGCTTCCACAAGGAACGACCGCTCGCAATGTAACGACGCCCGGTCGGGCAGAAAAATCGCCGACTCCAGATTCAACACCATGCCGGCTTCCAACCGAAGATCGGCCGGCTCGTTGACGCATTCGTCCTGGACCCGCAACCCGGTGTCCGCGACGAGAATCGGATAATCCCGCACTTCCAGTCCCAAACCGTGCCCGTGCGGATACGTCTCGCCGTCCTTAATTCCACGCGCGTGCAACGCCGCCCACATCGCCGCGGGGATGGCCGACGCTTTCACGCCCGGTCGCATCACCGCACGACCGGCCTCGACTGCCTCGCGCAATGCGTCGTGCTTCCAACGCAAGTCCGGCTCCAATTCGCCCAGCGTGAGCGTGAACCCGCTATCCGAGCAGTACTGCCGGTAGACGCACCCAAAATCGAAGTACAACGCCTCCCCGGCCCGCAACCGGTAGGCTGGCTCGGTGGCGATGCCGCGCCCATTCATCCCGAACGCAAAATGGTCGAGGTCTGCCCCTTCCCGCGCAATCAGTTCCCGGAACATTCGCGCCAGGTCCTGCGCCAACATCCCTGGCTTGGCTGCCGCCACACAACGCCGCGCGGCCGAGTCCGCAATCGTCGCCGCCTGTTCCAACCGCGAAACTTCCTCTGTGCTTTTCACCATCCGCACCAGCCGCAAGAGATTCGCACACTCCCGAAACTCCACGCCCGGCAACTCCCGTCGCAACCAAGCCGGTGCAACGGGCTCGATGCCGACCCGCTGCAACCCACGTTCGCGAATCACCGCCAGTAAGTCCGCCGGCGCGCGCACGTCTTTCACCCAGCCATCCGCGGCGTTGACCGCGAGAATCGGCTCGACGAACAACGTCGCCTCACCAGCGCCCGTCACCAGCGCGTAGTTGCGGATCAAGTCGTCCGCCCCACCCGGCTTGACCATGTACTCCTTGAACGACCGGTCCAGCCAGAGCGTCCAGTCGGTGAGATAGGTGACGTTGACCGGTGACGCCGCAATCACCGCGTCGAGCCCGGCTCGTTCCAGATACTTCTGTAAGCGTGGCAGATTAAGCAGCATACCCACCAGCCCGGCTGCGTGGAATGCGCCGGGCATCTTCGAGAATCTGCCGCGCCATCAGCGTCAGGTTGATGAAGTCCGCGTTGATCGCGATCCATTGCACGCCGACATCCACCCAATGTTTCAGCCGGTCGGGATTGTGGCCGGTCGCCATGCCGACCAGCTTGCCGGCCGCGCGGGCTTGGCGGACAACCCGTTCGATCAGCACGACGATGTCCGGGTCGGCGGTCTGGCCGAGTTTGCCGTACGCGCCGGACAGATCGTTCGGGCCGATGACGACGCCATCGAGACCTTCGAGCGCGAGAATCGCCGCGAGGTTGTCCACCGCTTCCCGCGTTTCAATCTGGAGAAAGACCATGATTTGGTCGTTGGCTGTTTTCAGGTATTCGGGGCCGGGCATCGCGCCGTAACCAATCCCGCGAATCGGTCCGAACCCGCGCGTGCCGACCGGCGGATACTTGCAGGCCGTCACCGCCCCGGCCGCTTCCGCGACGGTGCGCGCTTGCGGCACGATGATGCCGGCGGGGTGCAGTTCGAGAATTGGTTTGATGCGCACCGGGTCGGCAGACGGCACGCGCACCAGCGGCGCGCAGCCCGTGCCGCGACAAGCGAGGACGTGGCCGAGCAACTCGCGCAGATCGAGCGGCGCATGCTCGCCGTCGATCCACACAAAGTCGTACCCGACATCGCCCATCAACTCGACAATGGACGGATCAGCGAACTCGATGCACGTGCCCCAGACTGGCTTCCCGGCGGCGAGTTTCTGGCGAAAGAGATCAACGTGATTGATGGTCATAGCTGGTAGATGCGGGCGGCTGTGCCGCCGTAGATTTGGTCGCGTTCCGCCGGCGTGAGCGGACCGAGCGTTTGTTCGAGGGTGCGCCAGACATCGGCGTACTCGCCGGCCAGCCGACAGACCGGCCAATCGCTGCCGAACATCAGCCGGTCCGCGCCAAAACAGTGGCGCGCGTGCTGGACGTACCGGGTCATGTCAATTGGCTGCGTAATCAAACTCGACAACTTACAGCAAACATTGGGACAGCCGGCAAGCCGCTCGATGTGCTCCGCCCAACCGTCCCAGCCGGTCGGCTTGGCAAGGTGATCGAGAATCAACGACAACCCCGGCAGTTCCCGCGCCACCCGCACCGCGCGATCGAGGCCCGACGCGCGCACGAGCAGGTCGTAAGGAATGCCGCGCGCGGCCAGTTCGCCCAGGCTGCGCAAGACCACCGGCTGCACAAGCCAGTCATCGTCCGGTTCGTCCTCGACGATGTGGCGCAGGCCAACGAATTTCGGCTGCGCCTGCAACTCATCAAGTTGCCGGCGCAGCCGGTCGAGGTTGGTGAGATCCGCCCACGCGACGACGCCGCGGACGAAGTCAGTCCGGTTGGCGACCTCGAAATACCAGCGGTTCGTCGCGTCGTCCTGCGGGTAGCCCTGCACAAGGATCGTGCCGGTGATGCCGTGCGCGGCGAGTTGCGGCGCGAGGTCAGCGGGCCGGTAGGAACGCTGCAAGACCGCCGGCGCGTCGCGCAGTTGTGGAATGACCTGCTGGTCGAGGTCCCAGAAATGTTGGTGGCTGTCGAGCACTACGCCGCCACGCCGAGTTGTTGCGCGCGAGCTTGCAGTTGTTCCCATGTCGCGGGCGAAATCGGGATACCGGTGCGCAGCCGCGTTTCGCGCGTGCGGAGCTCGAACTCACCGGGCAACAACACCTCGCGGGCGCCGGCGGCGGGCGGGGTGGCTTTCAGGTAGGCGACCATCCGGTCCATCCGCGCCAGAAATCCGGCCCGCTCCTCGAAGGCCGCCGGGTCAATCGTCACGAGCGCTAGGCCATTGATATACGGACTGTCGTCGGCGATTTCCTCGCCGGCCATTGCTTCGCCCAGCACCATCGTCAGCAGACTCAGCCCGAAACCCTTGTAGCCCATCGCGCCGCCAAACGGCAGGATCGTCCCGCGCGGCGGCCCGTAAAACGCCTGCGGATCGCGGGTCAGTTTGCCAGCGGCATCGAGCACGCAATCCGGCGGCAGGTCCTCGCCGGCGTGCATCAGCGCGCGGATTTTTCCCTCGGCGATCATGCTGGTGGACATGTCGAGCACCAGCGGCGCGCGCGAGGTCGGCGCGGCCCAGGAAATCGGGTTGGTCGCCAGCCGGCCTTCCCGGCCGCCCCACGGCGCGACGTAATGACCGGGCTTGTGACTGCACACCGTGCCGAGGGCGACAAAACCCTGCGCCGCGAGCGCTTCCGTGTACGCGCCGAGCCGGCCGACATGATGGCTGTGTTTGCTGATCACGCAGCTCAACCCGGTCGCGCGGGCTTTGGCGGCGGCGACCTCGACCATCCGCACGCCGCACACCTGTCCGAAGTTGCCGTGCGCATCCACGACCGCCGTGGTGGGCCGGTCGCGTTCGACCGTGACCGGCGCGTTGGGTTTCAGCCGGCCCTTGGCGATCTCGTCGAGGTAGAACAACACGCGGATAATTCCGTGCGAGTCCAACCCGCGCAAGCTAGCCTCGACCAGGTGATCGGCGACAATCCCGGCTTCGCTCAAGGGCGCGCCCGCTGCCGCAAAGAGTTGTGTGGCCAGTGGGCGCAGTTGCTGGTGTGGGATGGCGATCATGCCGGCCAACTTTCTATAGAACATTACCGGGCGGTGTCAAGGCGCTCGTCCGCCCCCGTAGGTCCACCGCTACACCGGTGGACCAGCTCCCCGACCCCGCCACGATTTTCGCCGTGCGCTACGCCCTGGCAACGAGGATGCCGCCGGCCACGATCAACACGGCACCGGTGATTAACTTCGGCAACGACACGCTGTGGTGCTCGCCGAACCAGATCAGGCCGAGGAGGACCGCGACGAGCGTGTTCATGTTGAACAGCGGGACGAGCTTCGAGATCGGCGTCTGCCAGCGGGTGACGGCCAACAGAATCAACGCCTGACAGATGGCCCAGAGCAGGCCGGCCAGTGCGGCGTACCCCAGACCCGCCGGTGTGGCCGCCGGTTGTCCCGGCCACCCGCGCAACCCCAGCCCGACGGCCGCCGTTGCGACCGCCATAGTCAGCAACAACCCGCTCGCGCCCAACCCGGCCTGTCCGCTCGCCTTGAGCAGCACGCCGAACACCCCCAGCACCACGGCCGGCAGAATCCCGCCCAGCCAGACACCCAGTTGTGAATTGTCGTTCATGGTTTCCTCTTTCGCGTACCCCATCTGTTTTCGGTTGGCCGAGCGATGGGTTCATATCGTTGCTGCTCCGTGTATGCCCCGTCACTTCGCTCTGTTCCCAATCCGCTGAATGGGTATGGCTGTCCAACCCAGATCCCAGGCGGGAGAATCCGGTGCAAGTTCATAGCGGTCGGGGCCCAGATCGAAGCGGGGAACCAGTTTCGGATCGGCAACCACACTCTGGCGGTCTTTGCCCAACGAACGCCATTCCGCCAGCGAGAAAAACTGCTGGCTCGTAAGGTTCCAACCGTTGTATTCGGCCCGCCATTGCCAGCCTGCGGCGGCGCTGTGATAGAGGTTTTCGTCGCAAGCCTGAAAGATGTCCCATTTCTCCGCGCCGGGCACCCAGATGTCGAATCGAAAGGCATCCAGGGCGATGTCTGGTCGGGTGGTTGTGATCACGTTATGAACGACCCGGTTTCCGGTCATGAAATCCACATGCGTGTGACGCATCTGCTCGCCCCGCATCGGGGCGGCATTGCACAAAACAAGCCCCCACAGGCAGTCGATGATCAAATTATTTTCCACCAGTTGATGTTTGTTGGTGTGCAGCGTCATTCCTCGGCCCGAGCGGATGATCAGGTTGTGCGTGATGACACAGTTTGAGGACATGTCGTCGGTGTAAATGGCGCTGGACATGTTGAAGAAGTGTTTGCGACGGGCATTGTCACGCATCAGTTCGTCAGTCTCCGGATTGATGAAGCACCCCTCGGTGTCGGCAATCAGGTTGTAGCGGATCACATGACCGGACCGCTCGGCATGCGGGTCAACCGTCGTGGGAGGGAAGTAACTTTCGCCGTCGGCTGCGATATCCATCCAGAACGAGATCGCCCCCGCATCCAGCTTCTCCAGGTTCGTGCGCCGAATTTCGTTGTACTGGAGGTAATTTCTTCCGAACCCGTTGTTGCCAAGATTGACCGCATATTGCGGGCAGTCGTGAATGAAATTATGGGACAGGTTGAGACTGTCAGAAAGGCCGGTGAAAATCGCCGTGGTGTACTGGTGCCGGAAGCCGGGGTTGTCGATTTCATTGTCGGTGAAATCGATCAGCGCGGGATAGTCGTCGTCGCGCCGCCCCATGGCCACAAAACCATAGGCTCCTGCCCGGCGGATCACATTGCGGGAAATAGTGTGGTGCCGGTTGCGGCGGTGCAGCACAATGCCGTTGCCCCCGACCGTGTCGAAGGTGTTGCCCGTGATCGTGCAGTCTTCGCATCCCTGGAGCAGGATTGCCTCGCCGCAATACTCGAAGGCCTGATGAACCTGTTGGGCGCCGTAGCCGACCGCCTTGTCGCGCAAGTGGTCATCGCCGTCACGTGTCTGGGCGAAGGTGAGGCCCCGGAACGTGGTGTGGTTCACCCCCTGTAATTCCACCAGAGTCCGTATCCGGGGCACGATGACTTCCACCTCGTCGGGAGATTTTCCGGCGAGGAATTCCGGCATTTTCAGAAAGAGGGTTTTGGTTTCGGCATCAAAACACCATTCCCCAGGCTCGCTGAGTTCCTCCAGAATGTTTTCGATGAAAAACCGCGTCTCATGCGTCGGACGCGGCAGGTTGTCGGTCTGGATATTCCACATCAGGGTGATCAACCGCTGCGTTGTGTCGAAAGAGTGAACCGGGGTGATTTGGGTAAAAGCATGGCAGGCATAGCTGTACACCTCGAGTTGATCCGGCTTTGACCATTGCGCGATGCGGGGAAAGTCCTCAGGCTTGTAGTGAAACTGGTCCCAGCGCTGTCCGGGAATGCCCTGATCAACATACCCCGCGCACATCGCCCAACCGGTGAAACGGTGAATGTCCGGGTCGGTTGCAGTCGGCTTCTGTGCCTTTGGCCAGCGGGAACGGATCATCGGCTCCCCATTCACGAATAGCTGGCGGAACTTGAACTCCGGGCGATGGTCGGCGATGTGGGCCTTCCAGACATCAGCGACCGGACCGGCATGACGCGACCAGCGGGTGACACGGAAACCGCCGGAGAGAACAGGTTTTGCTCCGGGCGCTGCCTCGTAGATAATGGGGGCTTGCGCCGTGGCGCAGTCATGGACATTGAGGCGGAACGTTTCGTCAAGCTGATGCCGGCCGTCCGCCAGCAGAACACGGACGGCTTCGGGGAGTTCCCCCTTGGGATTGCTGTTGCGGCGGCGCCTGCCCATCAGGTTTGGAGGTTCATTCACGGGCTTTGTTTCGTCAACCGGCTGGCGCAGCGTCCGGATGGCATCGCGTGCAGCGCGAAGGGTCGCCAGGGGACGATCTTCGGTTCCGGGGTTGGAGTCGCTGCCGGACGCTGACACGTGGAGTGTCAGGACTTGATCCAGAGTATTCATGATTATCTCGGTCTGTTGTTATTGATCGCTGGAGGATTGGAGTGCGTCGAGTGGGGCGGTGACCATGACGGCCCGCCATCTATAGAATCTTTTCCAGGTGTGTCAAGGCACTCTTTCGCCCCCGTAGGTCCACCGCTACGCCGGTGGACCATCGCCCATCGCGCGCCTTTCCCCATCGACCCCGGTCCAGCGTGTAACGTTGGACCTACTCCATCGTCGCCAGTCGCTGGGCGAGGGAGGATTCCAGGTGCTGGGTCATCAATCGCGCGGCGCGGTCAGCGTCGCGCGCTTTCACGGCCGCGGCCATCGCTTCGTGCGCGCGGAGCGCGGCGGGCACGTTGCCCAGAAATTCCCCGAGGTCCGTGAAGTCCCGTCGGTGAACGACCGTGTTCGAGGCGGTAGTTTGCCCAGTGAGCTGGCCGGCTTACTGACCGGTGCCAAGCACGCGTTCCTTGTCGGCGCGGTCGGCCGTCACCGCGGCCGATTTGGCCAACCGGCGCACGGCTTCGACCAGCGCCAGGTGGCGGACGGACCCGACTACC
>CAZJCX010000029.1:14528-22000 GCA_964544425.1 uncultured Verrucomicrobiota bacterium | reverse complement strand
TGCACCGCCACGCAGGCTCCGACGATATCCACAATCGAATCCACCGCGCCGACTTCATGGAAATGAATCTGCTCCAACGGCACGCCATGGATTTTGGCCTCCGCCGCGCCGATGCGGCGGAACACGCCCAACGCCCGGCGCTTGACCGGCTCCGCCAAACCGCTGTCGCTGATCAACCGGGCAATCTCCGAGTACCCGCGATGATCCGGATTTCCATCCACTGCCTCGATGCAATCAAACTTCGTCGCCGAAATGTTCTGCTTCACCACACGCCGCGTCGAAATCGAATACCCGGCCAGCTTCAGCTTCGCCAGTTCCGCGCGCAACGCATCCTCCGCCACACCCAAATCAATCAACGCCCCCAAAAACATGTCGCCGCTCACGCCGGCAAAGCAATCGAGGTACAGGAGTCTCATGACGCGGCAGGCTACCAGAACGGCGGGGCGGAATCCACGAATTGCGACGCAGCTACTGGACGGCGGCGAGTTGGGTGGCGGTGGTGGTGGCGACGTCGAGAGCGGTGAGCGCGGCGGCGGGGGGACAGCGGGCGAGGTCACCGCCGTGGAGAACGGTGTCGAGGAAGTAATCGTCCTCCACCGCGTAACCGTTCGCGGTGGGCACGGGAATCGTCTCGAGTTTGTCGGCGGTGGCGAGTTGCAGACCGGCGGCGAGGCGGGTGTCAAAGAGCAGGCTGGCACGTTCGAGGATGATTTTGAAGTTGTAGTAGAACGGCGATCGCGGCACGGGATCCCAGGCGCACTCGAATTGGACGACCGGGCCGTTCTCGTACCGCCACCGGCTGTAGATCAGGTTGGGCGCGACGCCGGTGGCTTCGATGTGCGCCGGTTTCCCCCACCACCACAGCGCGACATCCACATCGTGAATGTGGAGGTCAATGACCGCGCCGCCGCTGCGCGGGTAATTCAAAAACCAACCTTCCGAACCCCACGTCGGCGCGCCGCCGCACCGGGTGAACGAGGCGCTGAGGACTTTGCCATGCTGGCCGGTGCGGATGATTTCGTGAGCGGCGACGTATACCGGGAAGAAGCGCAAGCAATGGCCGATCATCAGCAGCTTGCCGGCGGCGTGGGCGGCGTCCACCATCCGGCGCGCGTCGGCGGGATGGCGCGCGATGGGTTTTTCGCAGAACACATGCTTGCCGGCTTCGAGGGCGCGAATGGCGGCCGGGGCGTGGAGGTCGGTGGGCAAGTTGATGGAGACGACGTCTATGTTCGGGTTGTCGCAGACATTTTCGTAGCCGGCCTGGACGATCGCGCCGGGCGGGACGAGCGATTGGCCGGTTTCGGTCAGGTTCGTTTGGCCGCCGGAGATTTTGCCGGTGCGGGTGGCGAGGGCGACGACGTGCACGTCGCGGCGTTTGAGATAATTTTTTAAGTGGAGTTGGCCGAGTCCGCCAACGCCGGCGATGCCGAGGTGAAGCATGGTGGACTTAACAGAGGGGAGTGAGCAGGTGGATGGCCTTTTTGATGTCGGCGATTTGCTGGTCGCCGCTGATTTCGCGTTCGATGGTCAACGCGCCGGTAAAGCCGCAGTCTTTCAATTTCGGAATCAGCGCGGGGAAGTTCACGCGGCCCTCGCCGAGCGGGACTTCGCGGCCGAGTTCGTTGCCGGTCGTGGGGTACAGCCCATCTTTGGCATGGACGCCGCGCACGTAGTGGCCGAACACATCGAGCGCATCCACCGGGTTGGCCATGCCATAGAGAATCAGGTTGGCGGGGTCGAGGTTGATGCCGAGGTTGCCGGTGCCCACCTGCTCGATGGCGCGCAGCAGGGTGACCGGTGTTTCCTGCCCGGTCTCAAACCAAAACTCGAGACCGCGCGTCCGGCAATGCTCTGCCACGTCCCGGATGGCGGCGACGGTTTCCACGAAGACCGGGTCGCGAGGATTGACTGGCAGGAATCCCACGTGGGTCGTGATGGAGGGGAGTTGGAACTGGGCCGCGAAGTCCGCCGCTTGCTTGAGCGCGGCCACGCGCATAGCCCGGTATTCCTGCGGCACGAGGCCGATGGTGGCCGGGCCTTCCAGAAAGTTCCAGACGGCCGGTCCGGGATACCCGGCCCAGAACGTCGAGATCGTGACGCCGTGCTGTCGGGCCGCCGCGACGAGTTTCTCACCGGTGATCTTCGTCCAGACGGCCGGGTTCCAGGAGCAAACCTGACAACTGCGGAGACCGAGCGCCGTGACTTTGTGGATTTCGGGTTCCGGCTCCGGCACAAGCGGGACCAGGACGCCAATCGGCAGTTTCGCCATGGCGGAGTGCTACCAGATGCGGCGAGGCTTGTGAATCCGAAACGAATGGCATACACTGCGTTCGCGTGAAGCTCTGGGTCTTAGGGTTTTGGTTGCTGAGCGGTGCGGTCGGGCGCGCTGTGACGGTGCCGGTCTTGTTCACCAACACCACGGACACAGTGCCGGGGCAAAGCGTGTTTGTGGTCGGCAACACCCCCTCGCTCGGCAATTGGGATCCCACTCGCGCGCTGAAACTCGTCGCGACCGGCTGCGCGGGCAATGTCTGCGATTGGGAAGCCACCGTCGGCATCCCGCCCGGCACGAGTTACGAATACAAATTCATCAAGCGCGATGATTGCGTGAGTTGTTTCGCCGATCCGAACAATGTGATCTGGGAGCCAGGGCCGAATCGCACCGGCGCCACGCTGCCCGGCCTGCCGCCGCCGTGTCCCGGTAAAACCATTTTTTATTTCTCCGGTTGGTCGAGCGTTTCACTGCTGTTTTCCAACACGGCGACCAGCGCGTTTGAGGTGCGACCGATGCAGCCGGTCAGCAACGGGGTGTGGCGCGTGGACGGGATCAACCACGCCGGTGAGCCGAATCTCGTGTTCGTGTTCACGGACAACCAGGGCAGTTTCGATAATCCCGATGGCGTGCCGGGCCGCAATTACGAAACGCCGCTCGACGCCTGCGTGGTGAAAGACGGACAGGTTTTCAATTACTGGCCGCCGCCGTTCGTCAGCACCAACCGGGTCGAGACGTTTTTCCTCTCCTCGACCCATGTCGCGGGGCGGACGATCCGCGTGTATCTGCCGCGCGGCTACGACGAGAACACGTGGAAGCGGTACCCGGTGCTCTACCTGCACGATGGGCAGAATCTCTTCCTCGGGATGGGGGTGTTTGGCAGTTGGAACGCCGACACGAACGCCAACAACTTGATTCGGTTCGGCCAGATGCGCGAGACGATCATCGTGGGCGTGGACAATACCAGCGACCGGCTCCGGGAATACACCCCGCCCGGCTGCAGCCCGCCGTTCGGCGGCACGTCGCTCGGCGCCGCCTACACCGAGTTTCTCGTGGGCGAACTGAAGCCGGTGGTGGACGCCGCGTATCGCACCTTGCCGGACGCCGAGAATACCGGCGTGATGGGTTCTTCGATGGGCGGGTTGATCTCGACGCATCTCGGCTGGCAACGCGCCGATGTGTTCCGCCGCATCGTCGCGATGTCGTCATCCTACCAAGTCTGCTTCCCGGTGTCCTTCCCCGACGCCAAACGCCCGATCCGAATCTACGTGGATAGCGGCGACACCAGCGACGGTCTCGCCAACACGATGACGACGCGGGACACACTCATTCGCAATGGGTACGTGCTGTTCGACGATCTTGATCACACCATCGGCTACGGCCACAATCACAACGAATTCTGGTGGGATCGCCGCTCGCCGCGCGCGTTCGCGTTTCTCTTCCCCACGAGCGACGAAGCCAACCGGGTACTCGATACGCACGCTTGTCCGCCGCGCATCACCAGCTACACGGGAACCAACGTCACGTGGACTGCTTACCGGTCGCGGACGTACACCGTGCAGGGCAGCACCAACGAACAATTCAGCGGCTCGATGAACTGGAGCAACCTTGTCACCACGACGCCCGAACCGTGGCCGTGGAACTTCCGCAACGCCACCGTGCCGGAGGCGTTTCATTTCCTGCGCGTGCGCCAACATGAGTGATCTCACGCGCCTTCTTCTCGTCATCGGACTGGTCTCAACGGCCTCAGCCCAGGTGCCGGTCACGTTCACGCACCGCACCACCACCAACCCGGGTCAAAACGTCGGCGTGCTCGGCAGCATACCAGAGTTGGGAAATTGGGTGCGCAACCAGACGATCAAAATGGCGCCGAGCAACTGCGTCGGCGCAGAGTGCGATTGGACCGTCGCCGTCGCGTTGCCGCCGGGTGTAAATTACGAGTACAAATTCGTGAAGCGATTTGATTGCGCCTGTTGTTGGGGCGACCCGAACATCAGTTGTCACGGGCGCACGGACGACGCGAGCATCGAGTACGAGCCCGGAGCGAATCGCAGCGGCAATACCCCCGCCGCGCCGCCGCCGCCCTGCGACGGCAAGACGGTGTTTTACCGGTCGGGTTGGGCGACCGTCTCCATTTTGTTTTCCAACACGGCCACGGCGAACTTCGAGTTGCGCCCCATGCAGCCGGTCAGCAACGGCGTCTGGCGCGTGGACGGCTTGAACAAGATGGGCGAGCCAAATTTGATCTTTGTGCTCACCGACAATCAAGGCACCTATGACAATCCCGATCTACAACCGGGACGCAATTACGAAACACCGCTCGACGCCTGCTTCGTGCAGGCCGGTCAGATCTATAACTACTGGCCACCGGAAGTTGTCTCCACCAATCGCGTCGAAACCTTCGTCAGCAACCCCAGCAATGGCCTCCAAGCCCGGACGGTGCGGGTGTATCTCCCGCGCGGCTATGCCGAGAACACCGGCAAGCGGTATCCGGTGCTCTATTTGAACGACGGACAAAACCTATTCCTCGGCATGGGCGCGTTTGGCAGTTGGAACGCGGACACGAACGTCAACAACTTGATCCGCTTCGGCAAAATGCGCGAAACAATCCTCGTCGGCGTGGACAACGGCGACCGGGCGTGCGAGTACACGCCGTGCGCGATCGCGTCCTGCGCCGGTCACGTTGCCACCGCCGCCAAGTACGCGGAGTTCTTGATTCACGACGTGAAAGCGTTCGTGGACGCGAATTACCGGACACTCACCAACGCCGCCAATACCGGCATCATGGGCTCCTCGCGCGGGGGACTGATCTCCGTGTACCTCAGTTGGGAACATTCCGCCGTGTTCGGTAAAGTCGCCGCGCTCTCGCCGTCATTCTGGGCGTGCGCGACGACGATGAACAACCTTGCCGGGGCGCCGCAACGCCCCCTCCGGATCTACATGGATACCGGCACCGTCGGCGATTTCCCGGTATCCGACCCGCCCTGCAATCCTTGTTACGACGGCCTCACACAAACGATGACCGCCCGCGACCATCTCATCCGCAACGGCTACGTCATCGGCGACGATTTTGATTTCGCTTTTGGTTTCGGACAGAATCACAACGAGTTCTGGTGGGATCGTCGCAGTCCGCGCGCGTTCACGTTTCTGTTTCCCGCCCGCGATGAACCAAACACCGTGCTCGACACCCACACTTGTCCGCCACGCATCACCGGCTTCACCGGCGCGGAGATCAGCTGGACAGCCTATCGGGGACGGTCGTACACGTTGCAAGGGTTGACCAACGAAGTGTTCGGAAGCGATCTCAATTGGAGCAACATCGTCACAACCACTGGTAGCGGCGTGGCGCCGTGGAGCTATCCTGCGCTGCCCATTTCCGGTAGCTTTCATTTCTTTCGGATTCGCCAGGATACCCCGGTAATGGGGCTGGAGTGAATATTTTCGAAAATAGCTGTTGACTCATCTCATCGAATAGACTACAAGGTCAATCGGTTTACCAAAGGGAATAATGAACACATTCAACATATCAATCAGGGTTATCACGGTGGCCGCGTTGCTGCCGTTCATCAATGTTTCGGCCGCCAATCTCGCGTCGGATTCCGCCGCCGATGGCGCTTATGACGACGGGTGGCAGACGGGCGACAACGGCGGGAGCGGTTTCGGCGCTTGGACCATCTTCACCACAGACGTGAATCCGGATCGGAACGGCGTGTTTGTCGGCAGCTCTGGCAACAACGGCTCCGCGCCATCCGGCAACATTGATTCCGCTGGTCGGGCGTGGGGCACATACGCCAACCAGTTGATCAACCAGGATGTCTTCTCGATCGGGTTCGTGTCCGCGAGCCGGTCGTTCACGGGCGGGGAGTTGAGCATTGGTCAGTCGTTGCTGATCCGGATGGACAATGGATTCATCGGCTCGACATTTCGCGGTGCGGGCGCGGTCGGGTTCAGCCTGAACCGGTTTTCCTTCTTCTTCGCGGGCGGCGGCAGTGAATATCGGATCGGCTACGGCGACCCGAACGACACCATCGGCTTGCAGGGTACCGGCGTGGCGTTCACCGACGATGGCTTGGATCTCGCGTTCACCCGCACCGGGGTGGACACCTACCAGTTCGTCATCACGCCCAATGGCGGTGCGGCGGTAGAAATCAACGGCGTCATGTCCGAGACCGGTGGGGCGCTCGACAGCATCCTGCTCTACAACAAAACGGCGGGAGCGGGCGCCGAGGCGGATGCGTTCTTCAATTCGATGGCCATCATCCCGGAACCGGCCACGGCGGTTCTGGTGGGATTAGGGTTGCTCAGCGCGGCGACGCTGAGACGTCGCTCTTAAGCCACACCCTATCTCCGAGCGATGCACGAATGCGGGCGGCCTCACCAGCCGCCCGCATTTGCGTTTGTGGTTGGCGGGGAGTTTGACAGCACCGGGCGGGACGGGATATGAATGGCCTCCATGCAACAGGCGAAGGCGGACCGGGACTTCCTTGATTTCACGACGCAGGATCCGTGGCGGATTTTTCGGATCATGGCGGAGTTTGTGGACAGCTTCGAGGAGATGAGCAAGGTGGGGCGGGCGATCAGCGTGTTTGGGAGCGCGCGCTTGCCGGTGACCGATCCGTGGTATCAAAAGGCGCAGCGGTTTGGGACGTTGCTGGCGCAAAATAAGTTTGCCGCCATCACAGGCGGTGGTCCGGGGATCATGGAAGCGGTGAACAAGGGCGCGGCGGAAGCAGGGGGGATTTCGGTCGGGCTGAACATCGAGTTGCCGCGCGAGCAGAGGCCGAATCCGTATGCGAACGTGTCGTTGTCGTTCCGGTACTTTTTCATCCGCAAGGTATGTTTCGTAAAGTATGCGTCCGGCTTTGTCTTGTTCCCCGGCGGGTTTGGGACGATGGACGAGTTTTTCGAGGCGATCACGCTGATTCAAACCGAGCGCATCGCGAAGTTTCCGGTGGTGCTGGTGGGCCGGGAGCATTGGGCGGGCGCGCTCGAGTGGATGCGGCAACGGCTGGCGTCGGCGCGGATGATCATGGCGACGGATTTGGATTTGTTCACCGTGGTGGAGACGCCGGAGGAAGCGATGGATTGCATTCTCTCACGTGTGCCGCATGTATAAGACGACCCAACTCCCGAATGGGCTGCGCGTCGCGACGTGCGAAATGGCGCACATGGAAAGCGTCTCGGTCGGCTTGTGGAT
>CAZJCX010000029.1:11461-14514 GCA_964544425.1 uncultured Verrucomicrobiota bacterium | reverse complement strand
GGCGTCGGCGGCCGGTACGAGACGAAACAGAACTGCGGTGTTTCCCATTTCCTGGAGCACATGCTCTTCAAGGGCACGCGGCGGCGCAGCGCCAAAGACATCAGCGAAGCCATTGAGGGCATCGGCGGTTACATCAATGCGTTTACCGGCGAAGAAACCACCTGCTACTACGCCAAGGCGAGCCACCGGCACTTTGACCGGGTGCTGGATGTGTTGAGTGACATGTACCTGCATCCACGCGTTGCGGCGGCCGACGTCCGCAAGGAACGGGCGGTGATCAAGGAAGAGTTGCTGATGTATCGCGACCAGCCGCAGCAATACGTCCATGAATTGCTGACCGAAACGATCTGGCCCGGTCACCCGCTCGGCTACCCCGTGGCCGGCACCCCCGAGTCGCTCGACCGGCTCACGCGCGATTCCCTGTGCGAGTTCAAACAGAAGAGCTACGTGACGGCCAACACCATCTTCGCGGTCGCCGGGCGTTGCGACCATGCGGACACCGTGGCGCGCGTGCGGGCGTCGTTGCGCATGCGGCCGGTGCGGGCCGCTCCGCGGTTCGTGTCAGTCCGCAGCCGGCAGACCGCGCCGCGGTTGCGGTTCCTCAGCAAGAGCGTTGAACAGACCAACCTCGCCATCGGCTTGCGCGCCTACTCGCGGCGCGACCCGCGCCGGTACGCGCTGAAGCTGCTCAGCGTGATCCTTGGCGAAAACATGAGCTCCCGGCTGTTCCAATCCATCCGCGAAGAACACGGCTTGGCGTACTCGATTCACACGTCGGCGAATTATTTCGCGGATACCGGCGCGTTCGTCATCTCGGCGGGTTTGGACGAGAAGCGACTGTCGCAGACGTTGCGGCTCGTGCTGCGCGAATTGCGGCAAATCGCCCGGCACCGGCCGCCCGACGAGGAGCTGCAGCGGGCAAAAGATTACGCCCTCGGCCAGATGCGCCTCGGCTTGGAAAGCACCACGAACCAGATGATGTGGATTGGCGAGCACCTGCTGGCGTATGGTTACATTGACGACCCGGATGTCATCGAGAAACGCATCCAGATGATTACCAGTGAAGAAGTCAAAGACGTCGCCGCCGATCTGTTTCGCGGCCGCAACCTGAGCGCCGCCGTGATCACGCCCGGCAAAAACGAAGACGAGATCCGGTCGGCGTTGAAGTTCTGATACAGATTGTGGCCGCGCCTGCGAAGCGTGCCTACAGACGGTACAGCGACCATGCCAAGGCCGGCAACGTCCACGCCCACGGGGCCGGCCACTCGCGAAGTTCCTCCAGTATCTTTAGCACCGCGTACAGGTGGCGCATCCGCTCCGGTCGGTCGTGGTAGTACGTCACAAAATCGTAGCCCCACATCCCCCACAACGCCCACGTCACGAACGGCGCGTTCAGGATCAGCGTGCCGCTGAACAAGCAGGCGTACGCGACGAGCGCCCGTTTCCGTCGGCCCGGCAATTCAGCCAGCGCGCGCCGGCGTTCCGCAGCAGCCATCTTGAAACGCAATTCGAAGACCTTGATCGCGAGTCCGAGCGGGATGCCGGCGAGGACGAGGAGCGCGACAGTCAGCCATTCCCACCCGCGCACGCCAATTCCAATGAGATGCCCGGTACTGCAGGCGAGCAGCAACAGAAACGCGACGTTCATCGCCCGGCGGCGGACCCGGTCGTGTGCCGCCTCCGTCGGGTCGTGCATCCGACTGCTGCCGGCCATGCCGCTTGGTGCCGAGTTTGTCGGTCGGGACATCGTCAAGTATGGTAACATGTTGGTGCATGGGGGACGAGTTCTTCAAGCAACCGCAGCCGGTGTGGATCGAATTTCCCGACCGCCACCTCCGCGCCGCCGCGCCGGCGCGTGTCGTGACGAGCTTCGCCGAGTTGCCCGCGGCTCTCGCGAAGTGGGATGGGTACGCGATCGGCTACTTCAGCTACGATCTCAAAAACCAGTTGGAGCGGCTGCCGGCGCGGGCAGCGGACGATCTTCACCTGCCGGAATGTTGGTTTGGGTTCTATCAAGATGTCTTGGTCTCCCGCGCTGGTCCCCGCGTGCCACTGTCGGTGACACGTCCCCCGGCGCGGTGGGACACGGCCCCGGGCCAACGGGACAGCTTCCTTGCGGCGGTGCGGCGCGCGAAAGAGTACATCGCGGCGGGCGATATTTATCAGGTGAATCTTTCGCAGCGGTTCCAGTGCGAGGTGACGGCGGACGCCCCGGAGATCTATTTGGCGTTGCGCGAGACGAATCCGGCCCCCTATGCCGCGTATCTCGACATTGGCGACGCGCAGATTCTGTCCAGTTCGCCGGAGTGTTTTCTGAAAATGACCGACCGGCACGTGGTGACGCGGCCGATCAAGGGTACGCGACCCCGGTCGGCTGACCCCACCGAATTGCTGCGCTCGCCGAAAGATAATGCGGAACTGCTCATGATCACCGACCTCGAACGCAACGACCTCGGCAAGGTGTGCGAGTTCGGCAGCGTGCGCGTGACGGAATTGCAGCGCGTCGAGACGTACGCCACGGTGCATCATCTCGTCTCGACCGTGACCGGCACGCTGCGCGCCGACGTGAGCCATGTGGATTGCGTGGCCGCGTGTTTTCCGGGCGGCTCGATTACCGGCGCGCCCAAGATTCGCGCGATGGAGATCATCGATGAATTGGAGCCGCACGCCCGCGGCGTCTACTGCGGCGCGATTGGCTACTTTGGTCCCGGTGGGCAGTCGGAATTCAACATCGCCATCCGCACCGTCGTGCTGCAAGACGGTCGCGCGACGTTTCATGCCGGCGCCGGCATCGTCGCCGACAGCGTCCCGGAGACCGAATACGAAGAAACGCTCGCCAAAGCCCAAGGAATCTTCCATGCCCTCGACCCATTACGCGTATGTTAACGGTCATTTCGTGCGCGACGACGAAGCCCGGGTGCCGATCTCCGACCGGGGGTTCCTCTACGGCGACGGCGTGTTCGAGACGCTGCGCGTGTATCACGGCCGGCTCTTTCGGCCGCTGGAACATTTCGAGCGACTGCTCGTGGGATTGGACATGCTGGAGATCGAAT
>CAZJCX010000029.1:0-11415 GCA_964544425.1 uncultured Verrucomicrobiota bacterium | reverse complement strand
CTGCCGGTCGCTGATTCGGTGGAACAACGTCGGCGACGGCGTGGCGCGGGTGTACCGGACGCGCGATTCAATAGTCGCCACCGCGATCGAGCGGTCGTTCGTGCCCCGCGAATTGCGCGCGATGGTCAGCACGCTGCCGGTGCACGCGTTGTTGTCGCGGCACAAGACGGCCAATCGGCTGGTGTATCTCCTCGCCCAACGCGCCGCGCAGCGGGAGGGGGCCGATGAGGCGGTGTTGCTGGACCACAACGGATCGGTGGTCGAGTTCACGACCGGTAATCTGTTCGCCGTGAAGCGCGGGGAGTTGTTCACGCCGCCGCTGACGGATGGGCCTTTACCGGGCGTTACCCGCGCCGCCGTGTTGTCGCTGGCGCGAGCGGCCGGAATACGCGTCCACGAAGTCAGCCTGACGCCGGCATTTCTCGGGCAGGCGGATGAAGTCTTCGCCACCAACTCGCTCTACGAGATCGCCCCGGTGGTGACGTGGAGTCAACGCCGGTCGGTCACCCAACAACTTCTGGAAGCCTACCGCGATCTCGTCCGCTTCGAACTCAATACGCCCGCGCCATGATGACACGTTGGGGGCTGGGCTGGCCGGTCAGGATGCAGTTGCCTGCGCCTTGCGCTTCGGCGGGAATCTGGTCGGGGAACGGGAGGCAGCGGATGGTGGTCTCGAAGCGTTTGGACATTTCGTCCTCTTGATCGTGGTTGCCGGCCCAGTGGACCCACGCGAAACCGGCATCCTGGCCGGCAAAGTACGCCTCGAATTCCTCGATGGTGTTGATGACGCGGCTCCGTTTGATGCGGAACGCTCGCGCGCGGTCGAGCAGTTCGCGTTGCATTGTGTCGAGGAGCGGCTTGATGCCGGCGATGGCTTCGGCGCGGGGTTGGAATGACTTCTTGCGCTTGCGTTGGTCTTGTTCGGTCTCGCCGTCTTTCTCGGTCACGAACCGGCGGACGACGCAGAGGCTGCCTTTCTCCAAATCTTTCGGGCCGATCTCGATGCGGATGGGGACGCCTTTGGCTTCCCACTCGTAATACTTCGCGCCCGGCATCAGGCCGTCACGGTCATCAACTTTCACGGCAAGTCCTTGTGCGCGCAATTCGGCGGCGACCTTGCCGGCTTCGGTCATCACGTTGGTTTGCTCGGCGTCATTCTTGAAGATCGGGACGATGACGACGTGGATCGGCGCGAGTTTTGGCGGGAGCACAAGGCCGGTATCGTCGGAGTGCGTCATGATCAGCGCCCCGACCAACCGGGTCGAAACGCCCCAACTGGTGGCATAGACGTACTCGCGTTTGCCTTCCTTGGTGAGGAACGTCACATCGGCGCCTTTGGCAAAATTCTGGCCGAGATAATGGCTGGTGCCCATCTGGAGAGCTTTGCCGTCCTGCATCATGCCTTCAATGCAAAGCGTGTCGAGTGCGCCGGCGAACCGCTCGCCGGGCGTCTTGCGGCCTTTGATGACCGGGACGGCGGCGACGTGCTCGGCGAAGTCGGCGTACACGTCGAGCATCCGGGCGGTTTCCTCGACGGCTTCCGCCTCGGTGGCGTGCGCGGTGTGGCCTTCCTGCCAGAGAAACTCGGCGGTGCGGAGGAACAGCCGCGTGCGTAGTTCCCAGCGGACGACGTTGGCCCATTGATTGACGAGCAACGGTAAATCCCGGTAGCTCTGAATCCAGTTCTTGTACTGCGCCCAGATGATTGTCTCGCTGGTGGGGCGGACGACAAGTGGTTCTTCGAGCTTCGAAGCGGGATCCACGACGACCTCGCCGTCAATGGACTTGAGACGGTGATGCGTGACGACCGCGCATTCCTTCGCGAAGCCCGCGGCGTGTTGTTCTTCTTTCGTAAGGAATGAAAGCGGGATGAACAGCGGGAAATATGCGTTCACGTGCCCGGTCGCCTTGAACCGGTCGTCCAGCTCGCGCTGCATCTTTTCCCAGATCGCGTAGCCGTGCGGCTTGATCACCATGCACCCGCGCACGGCGGAATGCTCGGCGAGGTCGGCGCGTTTGATGACATCGAGATACCACTGCGCGTAATCCTGCGCGCGCGGCGTGACAGCAGCGTTATCGTTGGCTTGGCTCATGGGGCGTTCTGTGTAGCGTAGCCGGGCGGGAATTTCGAGTGGAAAGAACCACTGACGACCCGGATCGCATGGATGAGGGGAAATGATGGGTGACGTTGCCCCCAACGCTGGCAAAATGACCGGAAGTTCCCGCGCACCAGTTGGCTTGCCGCGCCGCCTGTGGCTTGAGCCGCGTGTCGCAAACTGCGGTACGATTTTCGCAAAAACGTTGTGTCGCCTGCTTTGGTTCATGGGCTATTCTGCGCAGACATGGCAAATCTTGTCTGGACGGATAAACCGTTGGTGATTGATTACAGTCGCGTCGAGAAACCGCGAGACGAAGAGAAGTTCTGGGAGGCGGAGGTTTATCCGATGGGGAATGGCCGGTTGGGATGCACGGCCTGCGGCGAACCCAAACGCGAACGGATCCAGTTCAATCAGGATTCGCTCTGGGTCGGCAACGAGGACAATACCGGCGCGTATCAGCCGTTCGGCGACGTATATGTCGAGTTGCCACACCAGTCGTACGAGAATTACCGGCGGGAACTCGACATCGAACGCGCGGTGCAGACGATTTCGTACCGGTCAGGCAGCGTGAATTACCGGCGCGAGTACTTTGCCAGTTACCCGGCACAGGTGCTCGTGTTGCGCTTCACGGCCGATCAGCCCGGTAAGCTGACCGGCCAAGTGACGATGGGCAATATCCACGAAGTTCCTATCGTCGCGGAAGACAACACGTTGGTCATGCGCGGTGAAACGAGCACGTTGCGGTACTGGCAGCTTGTGCTGTCCGACTCGAAGCGCCTGATTGCCGGCCGGCAATACTCGTCGGACAAACTCATCGTGTTGGATTTCGAGGCGCGCGTGCGCGTGTTGCGTGACGGCGGCACGATCACGACGACCGGCAATACCATCGCGTTTGCGAACTGCAACAGCGTGACGTTGTTGCTGGCGGCGGAGACGAATTATGTCGCGGATCGGAGTAAGGGGTGGCGCGGGGAACATCCGCACGCGCGGGTCTGCGCACACATTGCCGGCGCGGAGAAACGGTCGTTTGCGGAGTTGCTGGCGGAGCATGTCGCTGATTACCAGAGTGTGTTTCACCGGGTGAAACTCGATTTGGGTCAGTCGCCCTCAACCTTGCCGACGGCGGATCGGGTGAAGGCGTACGCTGGTGATCGCGAATTGGAAGTGCTGCTCTATCAGTATGCCCGGTATCTGATGATTTGCAGTTCGCGGCCCGGGCACGGGGCGTTGCCCGCGAATTTGCAGGGGATTTGGTTGATCAACTGGCGGCCGTCGTGGCGCTGTGATTTCCATACCGACATCAACATCCAGATGAACTACTGGTTCGTGGATGGCGCGAATCTGGCGGAGTGTTACGAGCCGTTTTACCGGTGGATTGACTCGATTCGCGAGGTGCGGAAGGAAGAGACGCGCCGGGTGCTCGGTGTGAAACGCGGGTGGTTGATGCGGTCGGAGAACGGCATCTTCGGCGGTTCGACGTGGCACATCCAGAAGGGCGACTCGGCGTGGTTGTGTCAGAACTTGTGGGATCATTTTGCGTTCACGCAGGACACGGCGTATCTCGAACGTTACGCCTATCCGGTGATGAAGGAGGTCAGCGAGTTTTGGTTGGATCACTTGAAGGAGTTGCCGGATGGAACGCTGGTCGCGCCGGGCGGTCGGTCACCGGAACACGGGCCGGTCGGTGTGGATGGCGTGACATACGACCAAGTGTTGTGCTGGGATTTGTTCAACAACACGATTGAGGCAAGCACGGCACTGGGCGTGGATGCGGAGTTTCGCGCGGAACTCACGGCGAAACGCGACCGGTTGCTTCAGCCAAAGATTGGCCGGTGGGGGCAACTCCAAGAATGGATGGAGGACATTGACGACCCGAAATGCGATCACCGGCATCTGAGTCATTTGATCTGTTTGTATCCGGGCCGGCAGGTTAGTCCGACGACTACGCCGGCATTGGCGGCGGCGGCGAAAGTCAGTTTGGTGGCGCGGCGCGATTACGGAGCGGAACATCCCGCGTGGAGTCGGGTGTGGAAGGCATGCATGTTTGCGCGGCTGGGCGACAGCGAGGCGGCGTTCGGTGAGTTGGCGAAACTTTTCGACAAGCACGTGTACGGCAACCTGTGGACGGTGCATCCGCCGTTTCAGATTGACGCGAATTTTGGTTACGCGGCGGCGGTGAATGAAATGTTGGTGCAGTCGCATCTTGGGGTGATCCATCTTTTGCCGGCGTTGCCGCCGGCGTGGCCAACCGGCAGCGTGAAAGGGTTGCGCGCCCGCGGTGGGTTTGAAGTGGATATCGAATGGCAAGCCGGCCAGCTGACGCGCGCGGTGGTCCGGAATGTTGCGAGTCCGACCGGCTCGTGCGCGGTCCGCTACCAAAACCAAACGAAAAATCTCACCGTCGCACGGGGAGGAACCGGTACTTGGTTGTGACGACAAAGGCTGTAACTCGATGGCTTTGCTGGAGCGTCCTCTGGAGCATGGTGATCGCGCTTCCTGCGGAAGCCGCCGGTCGGCAGGTTATCTGGTCGAACGAGCCGCTCGTGATCCTGCCGAATCAGCCAAAGCCGATCAAATACTTCCAGCAGATGTGGGGCTCCGGCGTGTATCCGATCGGGAATGGCCGGCTGGGGGCTACAATCTATGGCGGGACTGCCGAGGAGCGCATCCAGTTCAACGAGGACTCGCTCTGGACCGGCGACGAGAATGACACCGGCCGGTATCAGAACTTTGGTGAGATGTTTCTCCAACTGGCGAGTCACCCGCAGGCCGCCAATTACCGGCGCGAATTGGATATCGAGAAATCCATCCATACGATCACGTATCAGGCCGGTGGGGTGAATTACCGGCGCGAATATTTCGCGAGTCACCCGGCAAACGTGTTGGTCTTTCGGTTCACGGCCGACAAGCCGGGCGCGTATTCGGGGACGATTTCACTGCAGGACGCCCACCGGGGTGAAGTCAGCGCCACCAACAACACGCTCACGATTGCCGGCAATCTTGGTGGAAACATTGGGCTGAGCTACGAAGCCCAAGCGCTGGTCTTGCCGGCGGGCGGGTCAGTCACCGCGACCAATGGCAGCCTCGCGTTCACGGGCTGCGACAGCCTGGTCATCCTGCTCGATGCCGGTACCGATTACCTCAATCAGCGCGCCAAAGGCTGGAAACAAGAACATCCACACCAGCGGATTGTCGCGCGGCTGACCGCCGCCGCGAAGCGGACGTATGCCGATTTGCTGACGGAGCATGTGGGTGATTATCAAAAGTTGTTCAACCGCGTGACACTCGACTTGGGGACGACAGCCGCGGAAACAGCGATTCTCACCACCGCGCACCGGCTTGCGGATTACCAGCGGGGGAAAGCGGACCCGGACCTCGAGGAACTGCTGTATCAATACGCGCGGTATCTGATGATCAGCAGTTCCCGGCTTGGTGACCTGCCGGCCAATCTCCAGGGCGTGTGGAATCCGTACAACAACCCGCCTTGGCGCTCGGATTATCACACGGACGTGAACGTGCAGATGAATTACTGGTTCGTGGACGCAGCCAACTTGCCGGAATGTTTCCTCCCGCTCGCCGAGTGGGTCAACTCCATCCGCGAGGTGCGGCGCGAGGCGACCAAGAAGGAGTTTGGCGTCCGGGGCTGGGCGACCCGGTCGGAGAACGGCATTTTCGGCGGTGCGACTTATCACTGGGTGCCGGGCGATGCGTCGTGGGTGGCGCAGAACTTGTGGGATCACTACGCGTTCACGTTGGACAAAGACTATCTGCGGACGCGGGCGTACCCGGTCATGAAGGAACTTTGCGAGTATTGGGAAGACTCCTTGAAAACGAATTCCGCCGGCAAGCTGGTCGCGCCGAAGAGCCAGTCGCCCGAACACGGCCCGTTCGCCGAGGGCAATTCCTACGAACAACAGTTGGCGTGGGATTTGTTCACCAATTTCATCGAAGCCTCCACCGTGCTTGGCGTGGATGCCGATTACCGGAAAAAAGTGGCCGACATGCGCGACCGGCTGCTCGGGCCGCAAATCGGCAAGTGGGGGCAATTGCAGGAGTGGGCTGAGGACCTGGACGATCCGAAAAACCAGCACCGGCATCTCTCGCATCTGATCGCGGTTCATCCCGGCCGGCAAATCTCGCCGCTGACCATCCCCAAACTGGCGGAAGCGGCCAAAGTCTCGATGAACGCGCGCGGCGACGGCGCGACCGGCTGGAGCAAGGCGTGGAAGATTTGCATCTGGGCGCGGCTGCATGACGGCGACCGCGCATACAAGCTGTTGAGCGAATTCATCAAGCGCAACGTGTATCCGAACCTCTGGGGTTTCCATCCGCCATTCCAGATCGACTGCAACTTTGGCTACGCGGCCGGCGTGGGCGAGATGTTGGTGCAATCGCACATGGGGAGCATCCATCTTTTGCCGGCTTTGCCGAAGGCGTGGCCGACCGGCAACGTGAAAGGACTGCGCGCCCGCGGCGGGTTGGAAGTGGACATGGCTTGGCAGGACGGTAAGGTCAGCCAGTACCGCATCCGCTCCATCGAACCGCGCGAAGTGAAAGTGGTCGTCACCGGCGAAACAAGAACTGTCAAAGTGGAGAAACTATGATGAGAATATTCTGCGTGGTGTTGTCGGTGTTGCTTTTGCTGGGGCAGGCGGGGTTTGCCAAATCGCAACCGATCGCGCTCAAGAAGGGGGATCGGATCGTTTTTCTTGGCGACTCGATCACCGCGCAAGGTGGAGGTCCGGGCGGGTACGTCTCGTTGATCAAGAATTCGATCAACGCGGCGCACCCGGACTGGGGTGTCGAAGTGATCAGTGCCGGCGTCAGCGGCAACAAAGTGCCCAATCTCCAAGCCCGGTTGCAAACGGCTGTCTTGGACAAGCAGCCCACGCTCGTCTTCATTTACATCGGCATCAATGATGTGTGGCATTGGAAGAAGGACAAAGAGGGTAACCTCAATGGGGGGACACCGAAGGACAAGTTCACAGCGGGATTGAAGGACATCATTGGCCAAATTCAGAAAGCGGGCGGTAACGCGGTGCTGTGCACGGCCTCGGTCATTGGGGAGAAGGTCGATGGAACGAACGAGCGGGACAAGATGTTGGATGAGTATTGCGAACTCAGTCGGAAGGTGGCCGCCGACACGAAAGTCGCGCTAGTGGATCTCCGCAAGGCGTTCCTCGACTACCTGAAAATCCACAACAAGGAAAATGCGCCGAAAGGAATCCTGACGCGCGACTCGGTTCACCTGAACGCAGCCGGCAACAAGCTGGTCGCGGAACAGATGCTCAAAGCCTTGGGAGTTCCACTGGCGGAAGCGCCGGTCACTCCAGCCAGGAAGTAAGATGGTGGGGGGCGATGCGCACAGTAATCACAAAGTCATTGATGGTTGCAGCATTGGGCGTCTTGTTGGCGTCCGGGATTCGAGCGCAGACGGGGCCGGATTTGACGACCACGAATCTGGCGCTGATTGATAGCACCCACAATTACAACCTCGGGCCGACCGGGTTGCGCGGGTGGATCTATGTCGCCCGCGACAACAAGGTGACTCCGAGCGGCATGCAGTACAGCCGGGGCGTGGACCAATCCATGACGGATTGCCAGCCGTATCAAGTGTTGGTCACGGCCATCGGCACGAACACACCGGCGGTTGGCGTGTTCCAGGTCAATGATGTGTTGCTCGGCGTGAATACCGGCTCGAACAACTTCCCGGTGGCATTGTTCACCAACGACACGCGCAAGGCGATTGGGTTGGCGATCGGCGCGGCGGAGGCCGGGGATGGTTGGATGAATTTCAAACGCTGGCGCGCCGGCGTGACCAATGATGTTTCGATTCGGTTGGGGCTGCGCGGCTTGGCGTACAGCGCGACCGCACCCTACAACTGCCCGAAGTCGGCGGTGATTCTGTCCAATGCCGTTAACACCCTTGCGAGCCGGCCGCTCGACTACAGTTTGATCGGCAATCAGATCGTGGGCCTGGCGATGTTGGCCAGCGGGAACACGAATTTCGCGCCGACGTTGCAAAGCTACGCGCAGTCAATCCCTGCGCCGAACCCGGACGACTGGTTTTGGGACATCGGATATCGGGGCGTGTTCTTGGCGGAATATTACTTGAAGACCGGCGACACGAATGTGTTGCCGCGGCTCGCCTCGCTCGCGCTTTATTGCGCCAATGGTCAGGACCGGTATGGGACGATGTGCCATGGACCGGGGTTCAACAACTCCGATGGTAGTCCCAACGGCACGGCCGGCGGTTACGGTCCGGTCAATGCCGTGGGCTGGACCGCCAATCTGGCGATCGTGATGGCGCAGAAAGCTCTGGTGGCGGCCGGTCGGCCGGTGGACCCGGCGATACCGGCCGCGATCACGCGCGGCACGAACTTCTTCGGTTGGTATGTGCAGAAAGGCGAGATTCAATATGGCGAACATCTCCCGTGGGGCGCCGGCTCGCACGCGGCCAACGGCAAGCATGCCGGCCCGGCGTTGCTCTTCGCGATGACGGGCAACCGGCCCGTGGAGACGGAGTATTGGACGCGGATGAATCTGGCGGGGTACTTGGGCCGGGAATACGGGCATACCGGGCAGGGGTTGAGTTACATGTGGGATTCGCTGGGCGCGAATCTGGGCGGCACAAATGCGCTGGCGACTTACATGAAACAAATCCAGTGGCATTTGGACTTGGAACGCCGTGCTGATGGTTCGTTTGTGTATGACGGCGCGGAGCAATATGGCCCGAGCGCAGTCTCGGATTACTGGGCGGTGGGCGGCAACAATAGCTATGCCGGCGAAGACCCGACGGCCTACTATGTGTTGACGTATGCGTTGCCGTTGCAGCAGATCTACCTGACCGGCAAGAACGCCAATCCGACGAACTTCCTGAGCGCAGCCGCTGTCAGCAACGCCATCTGGGCCGCGCTGATTCCCACCAACTCAACCACGATGACGACCAATCAATTGGTGGCCGCGTTGAGCGAGTATGATCCGAACGTGCGTTATTGGTCGGCGGAGGAACTCGGCACGCGTCCCGGTGTGAGCGTGGCGAGCATCACGAACCTGGTCGGTAGCACGAACGCGTGGACGCGGGCCGCCGCTTGCGTCGTGTTGGGCGAGATGCAGAACCCTGCCGGTTTCCCGTCGCTCGTGCAGTCCTTGAGCGACCCGGACATTTCGGTGCGCGCCCATGCCGCCATCGCGTTGAAAAAATGTGGCGCGGCCATCACGAACTTCATCCCGGCGATGTTGACCGCCTATACCAACAACGTCACCGATCCGACGGTGATCAATTGGAAAGATCCGTGGCAGGGCGCGAACGAAATTTTGGGATCAGTTCTGTGGGGCGGCTGGTTGTTGACCGGCGGCGTCGGCAACGATGACCTCGTGCCCCACACGGCCAACGCCAGTCGCAGTCTGCTCTACCCGGCGTTGCGCGCCGCGTTGAAACATCCGGACTCCCTGTCCCGTGGTGATGCGGCAAATTTCATCAACAATCGTCTGAGTGTCGCCGACATCCAGGCGCTGGTGCGTGACCTTATCGAATGCGCCACCACGCCGGTCTTGGCCGACCCGATGTGGCGCGCGGATGGCCGCGCCAATTCGATTCAGGCGTTGGCCAAACACAACGCTGCCGAAGCCGTACCGGTCGCGATGGCGATGTTGAACCCGCCGTGGGTCGCGTTGGGGCAGGGCGACGGGCCTGAAAACGATTCGCCGAATGCCGCCTTGAACGCTGTGGCGACCTACGGTGATTCCGTCCGGTATGTACTGCCGACGCTCAACAACCACCTCAATACGTGGGGCGCAACCGACGGCCGCTTCTCCACGGTGGTCAGCGCGATTAACACCATCAGCGCCGCCACCAACGCGCCCGCCATCACCAATCTCTTCCCGGTCGCCCATCACAAAGTCGTCGCCACCACCAACGCCGTCGCCATCACACTCACCGGCTTCTCGTGTCGGACGAACGCCGTCACTTTCCAAAACGTCACTGCGCCCTCCCACGGCCTCCTGACCGGCACCGCCCCGAATCTCACCTACACGCCGACGCCCGGCTACACCGGCCCCGACAAATTCACCTACCGGGTCGCCGACCAACTCACGAACTCCGAACCCGCCACCGTCAGCATCATCGTCGGCACGGCCGGCACCGGCGCGAAAGGGCAGTATTACGACAACACCGATTTCACAAACCTGAAACTCACGCGCATTGACCCGCAGATCAATTTTGACTGGGGCACCGGCGCGCCGACCAACACGATGGGTGCGGACACGTTCAGCGTCCGCTGGACGGGCCGGCTCCTCGCGCCCGAAACCGGCACCTACCTGTTCTCGACGCTCGCCAGCGACGGCGTCCGCCTCTATATCAACGGCGTCCAAGTCATTGACGATTGGGCGATCCGCGACCGGCATTGGACCGACGGCGCGAGCGTGGCCTTGAACGCCGGCCAGCAATACAACATCTGGCTCGACTACTACGAAAACACCGGCAACGCCATGGCCCGGCTCAAGTGGACTGGCCCGTCCTTTGCCGGCTCCAACGGCGTCGTCATCGGTTCGCAATGGTTGTCCGACTCGACTGGTCTGACGAACTTGCCGGTCTATGCGTTGGCGCAGAGCGTGACGATGTTGCAGAACACCAATCAACCGATCACCCTGACCGGCACCGCGTCCAACTTCTTCATCGCCACCAACCCGCTCAACGGCAACCTCTCCGGCCTGCCGCCGCTCGTGACTTACACGCCGTTCGCGAACTACACCGGCGCCGACAGCTTCACCTTCCGCGTCACCGATGGCGTCAGCACGTCCGCCCCGGCCACGGTGACGCTCAACATCCTCGCCGGCACGCCGCTCTCCTTCTTCTGGAGCAACGCCGTTGACGGCGTCTGGAGCGTTGCCGGCAACTGGAGCAACAACGTCGCCCCCGCCGTGACCGGCCAACCGTTCTACAGCCTGAACTTCGACAAGTCCGGCACCTACACTGTCAGCAACGACTTGAATACAGGTTTCGCCGCGAATCAAATCAACTTTGCCGGCAACGTCACCGTGACCGGCAACGCGATCACCACCACGAACAACGGCACGCTCCTTCCGCGGTTCACACAAAACAGCGGCGACGATGTGACGATCAACGCGCCACTTTCCCTCGGCGCGGCGACGACCATTGCCGGTAGCGGAAGTGGGCGGGTGACCGTCAACAGCGTGGTCTCCGGTCCCGGCAGCCTCGTTCACAATGCGTATGGTCAACTCTGGTTGTGGAATACCAACAACACCTACCGCGGCGGCACGGATTGGGACGAAGCCACCTGGAGCCCGCCGAACG